>NZ_JAQMUA010000458.1:0-3973 GCF_028330895.1 Kamptonema animale CS-326
GCCCAGAGGGCGGCGTTACAACGCTCAAAACTGCCTTACCTATTCCCAACATGAAAGAATCCCCACTCAAAAATATTTTAACTGATACTCTTACTGTTTTTTGGGGAGATTGGTTAGATTTACGAGTTAGAATACTCCCAGTTGCTGCTGCGGGTTTAGTATCGCCAATCATCTATATTTTAGCATTTGGTTTGGGGTTGGGGAGTTCCTTACCTAAACCCGCCATTGGCGGCAATTACTTAGAGTTTATGTTACCGGGAATGGTAGCTTTATCCTCAATGACTATCAGTTTTAGCGGTACTGTATTTTCCATTTGTGGGGAACGCCTCTATACCAAAACTTTTGAGGAATTATTGTTACTACCAGTGCATCCTTTAGCTTTGCATACGGGTAAAATGCTAGCGGGAATTGTCCGAGGTTTACTGACTTCTGCTTCAGTGATTTTAGTAGCAGTTTTGTTCACTCAAAAGCTAGTATTTCTCAATCCCCTATTTTTGCTAGTGATAGTCCTTAATTGTGCGGTATTTTCTGGTTTAGGCGTAATTGTCGGGTTGACAGTAAAATCGCTGGAAGCTGTCGGCTTATATAACAATTTTCTCATAGTTCCCATGTCATTTTTGGGAGCAACTTTTTTCGACCCTGCAACTTTGCCAATGGCTTTGAAAACCATAGTTTATCTCTTGCCACTGACTTATGCTAGTATTGGCTTGAGAGCCGCTGCCTACGATTTAACTAAGTTTCCTTGGTATATTGTACCGATTTTATTGGGTGCAGCAGTGATTTTTTCTCTAATTGGGGCTCGCCAATTTTCGACGCAGCAGGATTAGTTGAAGTTGATAAATACAAATAGGAATTAGGAACTTCTCACCTAACACCGCCCTCTGGGCGGTATCTCTACCATCCAGAAGTCAGCATTACAACTATGATGAGTATAGAAAAGATTTTCCAGATAGCTTTAAACTATCAACAAAACGAACAATTTCAAGAAGCAGAATCGATGTATCTGCAAATATTAGCAGTGCAACAAAATCATATTGAGAGTATAAGTAACTTAGGCGTTATTTATAAAAGACAAGGGGATATAGAAAAAGCCATAGAGTTTTATCGATTATCACTTTCTTTTGATTCTAACTATGAGATTGGCTTATCTAATTTAGCTAACTGTCTGATGGAATTAGAAGAATTTAATGAGGCTCTTTTATGTTTTAAGCGTTTAGTAGAAATCGAACCAAATTATTTAAATGGTTTCAGACAAATTGGAGCAATTTTAATTCAAAAAGGTCAATTAGATGAAGCAATTACCTATTTTAAAATTGCCTTAGAAAAATCCTCTGCTGATGTTGAGTCTCTTTGGTCAATTGGAAATATATTAGTACGGCAAAATCACCTCAGTGAAGCCAGAGATATATTTACCAATATTTTGCAATTAAATCCCAGTCATGTTAACTCTCAGAAATGGTTATCTTTTGTCAATCATTTATTGAGCGACAATAATAAAGTTTCCTTTGATTATCAAGAAAACCCTGTAAATTTTGAGATTACAGGGAAAAATCTAGGTGTTGAAATTGCTCACATTTCAGGTCATTTTTATGAATTAGCGGAGTTAGAATTTATAGATAAAAATATCAAAGTTAAAAATCCTGTTATTGTAGATGTAGGAGCAAATACGGGCAACCATTTAGTTTATTTTGCCAAAGTAATGACAGCGGCTAAGGTGGTTCCAATTGAGTTTCATCCAGGTGCAATTGAGTTATTAAAAAGAAATATATTCTTAAATCAACTTAGTAATGTAGATTTATCCAAATTAGGCTATGCTGTGGGCAGATTTCCAGGTAAATCTACTCTGGTAGAACATCCAGCCGGGGATTTATGTTTAAATGAAGTGGTAGCCAGTGAAACAGGGGAAATAGAGATTCTGCCTTTGGATGAATTAGTACAAGAGCCCATAGATTTAATTAAAATCGATGTGGAAGGCTTAGAAATTGATGTTTTAGAAGGAGCTAAACAGATATTATTAAAATATAAACCTGATATAATCATCGAAGTTAGGAGAGCAAATCAAAAGAGATTAATGAACTTTTTAGAAACAATTAGTTATCGTGTTCTTAGACAGTTTGATTACTGGAAATATAGTAATTTTTATCTACAACCCATTCGCGAATTAAGCCAACCACAGCAACTTTATAGTCAGGTGAACCCTGAATTTTTTAGAGGTAAGTCATTGGAAATATTTTAACAGGACAGGAGTTATGCAAGTTGAGGTTAGAAACCGGGTTTCTTTGTAGATACCTTGTTGAGAATCTTAATTTTTCAGAGAAACCCGGTTTCTTTGGGGTTTCTTTGCAGATAACTCATGAGAATCTTAATTTTTCAGAGAAACCCGATTTCTTTGCGATTCAGGCTGAAGTTTTTAGGCGTGCTAAATTACAGCTTAATAGAAGCCAATACCTGATAAAGCAACGAGTTAATAAAACCCAATGCAACCGCGCCTAATAATGCACTCCAGATTCCCCACCGCAACCAAAATCCTTCGACTAGCCAAGCAGCTAAACCAAAGATAATCGCATTGATAATGATGGTGAACAAACCGAACGTTATCCAGATAAAAGGTAAACCCAAAACAACAAAAACTGGACGAATTAGAGCATTCAATATTCCAAAAACTGCCGCTGAAATTAGAGCTTTGTTAAAGCTAGTAATTTCTACTCCTATCGGCAGTTTAGAAATGATAAAAAAGCTCACCGAAGTTACCAACCAACTAATCAGAATCGGCACAATATTCATCTGCTTACTCCTTGAAAAAACCTATACATTAAACCGGAACAGTAACACATCTCCTTCCTGCACCACATACTCTTTACCTTCACTACGGACTAAGCCTTTTTCCTTAGCTGCATTCATAGAACCAGTAGCAACTAAATCTTTATAAGCAACAGTTTCTGCGCGAATAAAACCACGCTCAAAATCAGAGTGAATTACGCCGGCTGCTTGCGGTGCTAACATTCCGGCAAGAATTGTCCAGGCGCGAGTTTCCTTTGGCCCACTGGTAAAATATGTCCGCAAACCCAATAATTCATAGGTAGCTCTAATCAGAGATTTTAAGCCCCCTTCTTCCACCCCCAAAGATGCCAGAAAATCTGCTCGTTCTGACTCTGGCAACTCTACTAATTCTGACTCAACTTGAGCAGAAACTACTACAACCTTAGCATTTTCTTTAGATGCTAGTTCTCGCACTTGTTCAACATAATTGTTGCCCCCTGCTAACTCATCCTCAGAGACATTAGCAGCATAGATAATTGGCTTGTTTGTCATCAAACCTAATCCTTTAACAGACTCAGCTTCCTCTTCACTTAAACTACACTGTCGCGTTGGTTTGCCTTCATTCAAAACTGCTGCCAATTTTTCCAGTGCTCCTAATTCTAGCTGAGCTTCCTTGCTAGTCCGAGCTTGCTTCCGGGTGCGTTCAATTTTCTTTTCAATCTGAGCTAAATCCGCTAAAATTAGCTCTAGATTGATAATATCAATATCTCGTAGCGGATCTACTGAGCCGGCAACGTGAATGATGTCATCATTTTCAAAACAACGTACAACTTGAACAATAGCATCCACTTCTCGGATGTGAGATAAAAACTGGTTCCCTAGTCCTTCTCCCTGACTCGCACCCTTCACCAAACCGGCGATATCAACAAATTCAATCCGCGTCGGTACAATTTGAGCAGAATTGCAAATATTGCTCAGCACGTTTAACCGTTCATCCGGTACCGCCACGACACCCACATTCGGTTCAATCGTGCAGAAAGGAAAATTAGCGGCTGTTGCCTTGGCATTGGCAACCAAGGCATTAAATAAAGTAGATTTGCCTACATTGGGCAATCCGACAATTCCGGCTCTGAGCATAGTAAATTAAAAACATCTTAACTATTTTAGGACTTACGCAGGCTAGTAACGCCGCCATCTTGGCGGTGCTTTTGCC
>NZ_JAQMUA010000459.1:0-17196 GCF_028330895.1 Kamptonema animale CS-326
GAGCGGGGGAGATGGGGGAGATGGGTAATTAGCGATTAGCGATTAGCGATTACCAATTACCAATTACCAATTACCAATTACCAATTACCAATTACCAATTACCAGTTAACAGTTAACAGTTAACAGTTAACAATTACCAATTCCGAGATTGAATGAAAGTCTTAACTCGTGCTAAATGGCTTGACAAAGTAGCCAATAATTCCTCTCCACCATCAATAGTTTGTGATTCTGGTAGCGGCTGACTTTGGCAATCTCGTGCTTGATTCTCTAACTGAGCTGCCAACTTTGCCATTAAGCGTACACCGACATTTGAAGCAGTTCCCTTGATCCTATGAGCTTGGTGTTCAACAGCATTCCAATTTTTAGCAAGTAAGGCAACTTTTGCCGATTCAATATCTACTTGTACGCTGTCAATAAATGCCTGTAAAAGTCGCTTGGGTAAGGTAGTATTTACTTTCCCAATTTGCTGTAAACGCTTCCGATCCAAAAGTAAATCTAACTCTGTATCTTCTAAGAAATCAAGTGCGCTCGTGGGTTCTTTCGGTATAGTTTGTAATAGGGTAATTTCACTGTCAGGTTTTGGGGAACTATTTAAGCTATCTACTTGTAAACATGAATTGGTTTCATTATTTACGCTTCTAATTTCATAATTGTTATCCATATTCTCAGACCTATTAGCGATTGATTCATATTTTTTTAGGATTGCTGCCAAGTCTTCTATATCGACGGGTTTGCTGAGATAATCGTCCATCCCTGCGGCCAAACACTTCTCACGTTCTCCTGGCATTGCATGGGCAGTCAGAGCAATTACAACAGTCTTATGAGCGGAGTTCTCTCGCTCCTTATTGGCTTCTTGCTCCCTCAATTTTTTCGTAGCTGCATAACCGTCAAGTATCGGCATTTGGCAATCCATTAGCACTATGTCATAGGTTTGAAGTTCGAGCATTTTTAGCGCTTCTTGACCGTTAGCTGCACAGTCGGCTTGATAGCCCAAAACCATGAGTTGATTGAGAATAACTTGTTGGTTAATATAGTGATCTTCAGCTAAGAGAATTTTTACGGATAATTGACTATTAGAAAGAGGCAATTGATAATTAGGTTTAGTAGAATTATCTTGACTGGTGACATAAGAAAACTTTTCTTCCTCTTCTCCGGTTGTTGCTGGTAAAAGGCTGTCACAAAACTGGGAAGCTCTCAGGGGTTTAATTAAGTAGCTAGCAGCGCCTAGAGAGCAAAGTGCCTCTGCTTTGTGTCGATCGCGCAGCGAAGTCACCCCAATCAGCAGCGGTTTTACTAACAGCGATCGCACAAAAGCCGCAAACCCTTGGGTATCTAATTGGGGTAGTTGCAGATCCAGAAATACCGCCGTGTAGTGCTCTTGCTCCCTACGAGCTCCAGAATTAGCCTCCTCCAACACCGCTAAAACAGACCTCGCATCTTCCGCTTCAGTGCAGTAGGCCCCCCGCGCCTCCGCGATCGCCCGCGCTACCGCCCTGGTTACAGCACTATGGGATACCACTAACAACCGTTTACCCGCAATCTGGGAACCTCGCGATCGCTCCACAGGCTGTGGTTGTACCTGCAAAGGTATTGTAAACCAAAAATTAGAACCCTTACCCACAGAAGTGCGAACCCCGATTTCGCCTCCCATCATCTCCACTAACTGTTTGCAAATCACCAAACCTAAACCAGTACCGCCGTATTGTCTTGTCGGCGAGCCATCGACTTGAGAAAATGACTGGAACAGCTTTTTTTGGCCTTCTGGGGAAATCCCAATCCCACTATCGCGCACAGAAAAGATCAGCTTTTGCTCGACTGTTGAACTCTTGAGAGATACTCTGACTAAAACTTGACCGCGATCTGTAAACTTGATAGCATTATTTACCAAATTTAACAAAATCTGCTTGAGCCTTCCAGGATCGCCTTGCAACTGTCGGGGAACAGAGCTTTCAATTAAAACATTCAGTTCTAAGCCTTTTTCTTCAGCCGTTGCTACCACCATTTCCACCATCGATTCAATGCAAACATCCAAATCGAAATCTAAGGTTTCCAGGCGCATTTCGCCGGCTTCAATCTTAGAGAAATCGAGGATATCATTGATCACAGAAAGTAGATGTTCGGCACTGCGATAAATTGTCTGAGCGTATTCTCTCGGTTTCGGCTCTAAGGAAAGGCGTAGTAACAGTTGTGCCATCCCCAAAACTCCATTCATGGGAGTACGGATCTCGTGGCTCATGTTAGCCAAAAATTGGGATTTTACGCGACTAGCTTCGATCGCAGCTTCCCGCGCCTCTACCAACTCATTAATGCGATCGCTAACTAGGACAATACCCCCCACTTCACCATCTGGAGCATACCAGGGGTGAATCGCCCAACGTAGGAATACAGTCGTGCCATCCTCGCGTTTCCAAGCATCTTCGCTGACTGAAACTACCTCACCAGTGAGCGATCGCTCGTGCATCTTCCTCCAGCGATCGGGAATATCTGGCAATACTTCATAATAGCTACGGTTGAGGATAGATTGCCCTTCTAAATTATATTGAGTCAGCCACCTTTGAGAGTGAGCCTGATAGCGCATTTCTTTATCAAACATCGCCATCGGTACAGGCACGCAAGCGATTATTTGCCGCAGTTGTTGACGTTCCCTTTCTAGAGCTGCTTCTGCCAACTTGCGATCGCTAATATCACTAATAATACCCGCCATCCGTAGTGCTTTTCCCTGCTGATTCCGTTGTGCCTTTCCCCTACCAGTACAGTAGCGGTAAACATCGGAAGAGTGCAACAAGCGAAATTCAACATTATATTCTGTGCCCGTTTCCAGATGAGCTTCCAGAGCTTTTCTGGTACTCTCGTAGTCCTCTGGATGAAGGCGATCGAAAAAAGCCTCGATTGCACTGCCAAATTCAGAGCGCGACAAACCCACTATTTCCAACAGGCGATCGTTCCAGTAAACCTCATTTTTACTTAAATCCCAATCCCAAATCCCATCATTAGCACCTTCCAAAACTAATCTGTAACGTTCTTCACTTTCTTTTAGCTTTTGCGAAGCTTGCGTAGCTTTAGTTTCAGCACGGTAAATTCTGATCGCATTTTGCAAGCTTCGGGACAAATTTTCAGGAGACAACTTAGCTTTAGCAATATAATCGGAAGCACCCGCTTTCATAAGCTCTACAGCAATTTGTTCATCTCCTTGACCAGTTAACACAATTAACGGGATTTTAATTCCTGCTTCCCTAATAGTTTTTACCAACTTTAAACCATCGCCATCTGGCAAGCGATAGTCTAGAAATGCACAATCAAATGGTTTAGTGCTTGCCATTTCTTCCGCAGAATTAGTTAGCTCGCTATGAGCTGCTAACAGCAGCACTCTCGCCTCTGCACTGCCCCCAGCTTCGGCAATTTCCACTCGCACACCAGCAATTTTTAGGGCTCGGCGGACTGCCATCCGATCCACTTCATCATCATCAACTATCAAAACTTTTAGAGATTCTTCCATAATTGTTAGTTGTTAGTTGTTAGTTGTTAGTTGTTAGTTGTTGGTTGTTAGTTGTTAGTGGTTAGTTTTTTTAGCTTGTGGTTGTTAGTTATTTATTAATTGTTGTTATTAATTCTTAGTTGTTAGCTATTAATTTTTAGTGGCTAGCTGTTTGTTATCATTCTGATTGCTGGCTGCTCTTTTTTCATCGTTAATTATTCGTAGTTAGCTGTTTGTTCGTTATTTATATCACTGTTAGTTATGGGTTCTTATTTCTAACGGTTGGTCGTTAATCGCTAATTTCCAAGCACTACCAACTATTAATAAAAACAACTAACCACTAACAACTAACCACTAACAATTAACCACTAACAGTTACGGCATTTCACTTAGCATCCAGTATTTATTTAGCGTCGCGATTGTTTCAACAAAATTAGAGAACGTCACCGGTTTAAGAATATAGCCCGCTACATTCAGGTTATAAGCTTCTACTTTATCCCTATCCTCATTAGAAGTTGTCAAAACAATTACAGGAATCGACTTCAGCTTATCGTCTAACCGCAATTCCCGCAAAAACTCTATCCCATTCATTTTAGGCATATTCAAGTCCAGCAAGACTAATCGGCGCAAGGAAGGAACCGCCAGTCCCTCTCCCTCGCCACGCAGCATAGCCAGTGCCTCCAGCCCATTTGCTGCCATGTAGAGGGGATTAATAATATTATTCTTTTTAAAAGCTCGGCGGATGTTCATGACATCAACTTCATCATCCTCTACCAGTAAAATGTGGATCGTTTTTTCTTCCATAATAAACCTCTTGAATGGGTGGAAACTCCTTAGCAATATTGAGAAGGAGCAAACTTAGGCGCGAGAATTAAAGTTACTGTCAATTGAACGCTCATAGTAGCGGTAATTAAGCTCAAATCTAAGTTTCGATATAATCATGAATCAGCATAGTTTCAGTCCTGTAAGAGAAATCTGCCGGACGTTAAAATAGGTAGAGTTAACAACTAAAAATTTCCCGCTTTTCTCAGAAATTGCACCAAAATTAGGATAATAGTTGAAAGTCGCGGCTTAATTTAGCCAGAAACCAAATTCATTTATAGTGCTTGTATTGCATTATTAGCGTTTTTTGCTTATTATTTAATTTCAGTTCTAACTTAATCGGGTACACAATTAACACCTCAATGCTTTTCAACCAAGAAAACTATGCAGAGCAACCGAGCGTCTTGAAGCTAGACATCACTTGCCTAAAGTAGAAAGGTCTATGCAATTATAGACAAGTTTTAGTATGCCGATCAACATCTCTGACAAATCCCGTCCCATTAGCCTAACGGCAGGCTAAGCCAAAAAAAGCGGGAGTGTGAAAATGCCCAACCCCAGTCTAAAAACTCAAATCCCTATGTCCCCCGACAGCAAACTTTACGAAGGCAAAGCCAAAATTCTCTACGCCACAGATGACAGCGAGATTTTGCTGACCTATTTTAAAGACGACGCTACAGCCTTTAACGCCCAGAAGCGCGGCACTATCGCCGGCAAAGGCGAAATTAACTGTGCCGTATCCCGCCACCTATTTCAGCTACTGGAAGCCAAAGGTATTCCCACTCATTTTATCGACTGCCCCAGCCCTAACCAGATGCGAGTCCGTCGCGTCCAGATTTTCCCCTTGGAAGTTGTAGTCAGGAACATTGCCGCAGGTAGTCTGTGCCAACAAACCGGACTGGCAGTCGGTACAGCGATCGCTCCAGCCCTAGTGGAATTTTATTACAAAAATGATGCACTCGGAGATCCCCTATTAACCCGCGATCGCCTGTTGTTCATGCAACTAGCAACCCCCTATCAACTTGAAGAACTACAAGCCGCCGCCCGTCAAATCAATGAAATTCTCAAAGGGTTTTTCAACCAGTGCGGCATTACCCTGGTAGACTTCAAACTGGAATTTGGGCTCGATCGCGATCGGAAACTCATCCTCGCAGATGAAATTAGTCCCGACACCTGTCGCCTCTGGGATCAGTCCGAAACCGACCCTGACAAGCGGGTGATGGACAAAGACAGATTCCGCCGCGATTTAGGTTCAGTGGAGACAGCTTATCAACAAGTCCTCCAGCGGGTTTTAGCTCAAAACGTTTAGACTCCCTTGCCAATGCGGTACAATTGCAAAGTTTGTCTAAAAGTGTTAATGGTTAACGGTTAACAGTTAACAGTTAACGGTTAACAGTTAACAGTTAACAGTTGTGGTGTGTGGAATGTCCAAAAATTGGAATAAAAATGCGATTATCTGCTGTTTTAGTGGCAGTTTTTACTGCCTCAGCAACTTTCGGATTATCAAACTCCGCAAATTGCCAAACAACCTCCTCTGAGCCTTCAGAAACAGGTTTAACGCCTAGCTCTGTAAAGCCCTCAAATTTATCTGAATTGTCTACATCGACTCAAAAACCAGGAGAGCTAATATCTAAAAATGCCCCCAAAAAGTCATTACAGGCTAATAGATACCCGACTTTTTTGGAAAATTTTGTAGTAACTGGTAAAAGCGAAAGCAACGAGATATTTTTGTTGCCCAAAAGCCAAAGTAAGCAGGAAAATACAATCGGTTGGATTGAAGAAACAAAAACCGCAATATCAAGAGATTTAGGAAAAATATCTGAACCCAACCAGCCTCATAACATCGCCCAGATAGTTGAATTGAAATCTTGCAGCCCCTTGGAAAACCAGCAGCCAGATCGAGATTCGACAGCAAATAAGGTTATGGGGCGGACATCTTGCCCTCCCGACCAAAAGCTGGCTAAGAATGGGGAAACATATCAATTTAAACAAAGCGAAACCAGCTCAGATCGAGCCTTGGGGAATCCCACTTCATCCAAGCGAAACCCTGCATTAGACGGCACACCTGTAGGCTACGTCCCTCATTCTCCCAGGGACATTGCTCAAGCTCCACTGCCGCCTGATAACTCCGCTCCAGAGTCCCCTACCCCACCAGTAGACATTCCAGCACCAAGCCCAGAAGCCCCTCAAGCGCCACCAGTACCAAGAACAACACCAACTCCCCCAGCGGGGCAGTCTGACTCCCAAGTGTTAGTTGCTGAAGTTGTTGTCAGCGGCGTAGAAGGTCAACTTGAAGATGAAGTCTACCGAGTCATCAGCACCCAACCAGGGCGCACTACAACCAGAACTCAACTGCAACAAGACATTAACGCGATTTTCGCTACTGGCTTTTTTAGAAATGTCCGGGCTGTACCGGAGGATACCCCTTTGGGGGTGCGAGTGACTTTTATCGTTCAGGCAAACCCCATCTTACGGGGAGTGCAAATCACTGGCCAGGCAGTTTTACCCCAAAGCGTAATTGACGAAGCCTTTGCCGACCAATACGGCAAAATTCTCAACCTCCGGCAGTTTGAGGAGGGAGTGAAAAAAATCAATAAGTGGTATCAAGACAATGGCTATGTTTTGGGCCAGGTAATTGACGCGCCGCAGGTGTCTGATGACGGTAATGTGACACTGCAAGTCGCAGAAGGCGTGGTGGAAGGGGTAGAAGTCCGCTTTTTGAATAAGGAAGGTGAGGCAACTGATTCTAAGGGCCAACCAATCAAAGGCAACACTCGCGAATTTATTATTACCCGCGAGGTGGAACTGAAGCCAGGAGACGTTTTTAATAGAAATAAAGCTGAAAGAGATCTCCGGCGAGTATTTGGCTTGGGGATTTTTGAAGACGTGCGCCTTGCCTTGGAACCGGGAGCGACAGACCCCCGTAAGGCGCGGGTAATTGTGAATGTGATTGAAAAGAATACCGGTTCTCTGGCGGCAGGTGCGGGGCTGAGTTCCGCTACTGGGCTGTTCGGTACCATCAGTTATCAGGAACAAAATCTGGGGGGAAATAACCAGCGGTTAGGGGCTGAGTTGCAGATAGGGGAAAGAGCGACGCTGTTTGATGTCAGCTTTACTGACCCCTGGATCGCTGGCGATCCCTACCGTACTTCTTATACTGTGAATGCGTTCCGCCGTCGATCGATCAGTGTGATTTTTGATGGGGGGGACAATGAGGTACGGTTGGAGAATGGCGATCGCCCTCGTATTCTTCGTACTGGCGGTGGGTTGAGTTTTACCCGCCCTCTGGAGCGAAATCCTTTTGCTGATTCTGAATGGGTGGCTTCTGTTGGGTTTCAGTATCAGCGAGTATCAATTCGCGATCGCAATGGCAATGTTAGAGCCCGCGATGAGGATGGCAACAAACTGAGTTTCAGTAATTCAGGTTCTGACGATTTGTTGACACTACAAGCAGGAATGGTACGCGATCGCCGCGACGATGCCCTGCGCCCCACTAGCGGTTCGCTGCTGCGGTTTGGGATGGAACAGTCTGTGCCAGTCGGATCGGGAGCTATCCTATTCAACCGTATCCGGGCCAGCTACAGTTACTATCTCCCAGTACGTTACACTCGCTTTGCCACTGGCCCCCAAACCCTGGCTTTTAACATTCAAGCTGGGACTATTTTGGGCGATTTACCTCCTTACGAAGCTTTTGCCCTGGGCGGCGCTAACTCCGTCCGGGGCTACGATGAAGGAGACGTTGGTGCCGGTCGCAGTTTCATTCAAGCTACCGCTGAGTATCGCTTCCCGATTATTTCTTTCGTCGGCGCAGCCCTATTTGTCGATGCGGCTACAGATTTGGGTACTGGTGGCAGTGTTCCCGGCGATCCCGCAGGTGTCAGAGGCAAACCCGGAAGTGGTATTGGCGCTGGTGTAGGGGTGCGGATTCAATCTCCTCTGGGCCCGATCAGAATAGATTATGGATTTAGTGTAGATGGTGGTAGCAGATTGCACTTTGGAATTGGCGAAAGATTCTAAATTTGTTAAGTGTTAACTGTTAACTGTTAACTGTTAGTTGTTGGTTGTTAGTTGTTAGTTGTTGGTTGTCACTAAATTAGCAATTAGCAATTACCAATACAGGACTTACTCACCCAACCAAAGAAACCGGGTTTTTTGACAAAAATACTTCGCCCTTACCCATAGATTCTCTCAAAAACCCGGTTTCTGGGACTCCCTGCGTAAGTCCTATTTGTGTAAATCCTGTAGCGATTAGCGATTAGCAATTAGCCGTTACCAATTACCAATTACCAATTACCAATTACCAGTTATGTCTGTTGACAAACAGTACACTTTAGCAGACGAATTTCAAATTTCGGGGATTGGTCTGCACAGCGGCGTGCAGGTGAGCGTCCGAGTTTTACCTGCGATCGCAGATACAGGACGCTATTTTGTCCGCATTGACACCCCCGGTTTTCTCGTCATTCCAGCTTGCATCGAAGCAGTAAGTCAAACCACTCTCTCGACTGAACTAAGCAATGGAAAAGTCGCTGTCCGCACTGTGGAGCATTTGTTAGCAGCTTTAACCGCTATGGGAGTTGACAACGCCCGCATTGAAATTGACGGCCCCGAACTTCCCTTACTCGACGGTTCAGCCAAAAACTGGGTAGAGGCGATCGCTTCCGTCGGATTAGTACCTGTTAACGAGTCGGGGAGCAGGGAACCAGCAAAGATGGGGGAAGACGAAATACCGAAGACGGAAATCTCTTCCCAGTTAACAGTTAACAGTCAACAGTTAACAGTTAACAGCCCCCTCTGGGTTCACCAAGGGGATGCTTTTGCCGCCGCCTTACCAGCACCGGAAACTCGTTTTAGCTATGGAATTGATTTTGATAGCCCCGCCATTGGCAATCAATGGTACAGTTGGTCGCCAGAGGTAGAGAGTTTTGCAGAGGCGATCGCCCCCGCTCGTACCTTTGCCCTCGCCCATCAAATCGATCAACTTCGGCAAGCAGGTTTAATTAAAGGTGGTAGCCTTGATAATGCCCTTGTCTGCGATGGCACTGGATGGATCAATCCACCCTTGAGATTTCCAAATGAACCAGTCCGTCATAAAATTTTAGACTTAGTAGGGGATCTGAGTTTGCTAGGAACTTTGCCTCAAGCTCACTACCTGGCATACAAAGCCAGCCATAACCTTCACATCCAACTCGCCAAAGCGATCGGCTCTCAGCCATGAGCAGCGATCGCGGCGACTTTAAGAACGAAGGCGATCCCGCTTTTCCCATCCGGCAAACACTTCACTACTCTCCCAAGCAATGTCCACGCTGACTGACGCAAACACAACGAATGCTTCTACTGCCGAACCCGTCCACACCCAAAATGGTCAGGTTGCCCCTGTTAAAACGATTCTCACTGCCGAAGAAATTCACAAGCTATTGCCCCACCGCTATCCTTTTGCGCTGGTAGACAGGATAGTAGAGTACATACCAGGGGAACGGGCAGTAGGGATTAAGAATGTAACTTTTAACGAGCCACATTTTCAAGGACATTTCCCCGGTCGTCCGATCATGCCTGGGGTCTTGATTGTAGAAGCGATGGCTCAAGTTGGCGGCGTGGTACTCTCTCAGCTACCCAACGTGGAGCAAGGATTATTTATGTTTGCCGGCATTGATAAAGTCCGGTTTCGCCGTCCCGTTGTACCAGGCGATCGCTTGGTCATGACTGTACAACTACTGTGCGTTAAGCGTCGTCGCTTTGGTAAAGTCGAGGCCCGCGCTGAAGTTGACGGTCAACGAGTCTGTGAAGGAGAACTGATGTTCTCCATCGTTGATTAAAATTTGTTAGTTGTTGGTTGTTAGTTGTTGGTTGTTACCAATTTGGCAACAGATTTTGTAACGGATTTAACTGATGTAGCGACAGTAAGTTGGGTTGATGAACGAAACCCAACACAATAGTTGTAAACGAACAACAAACAACTAAAACTGAACAATCAACAACGAACAACTAACAACTAACAACCAACAACTAATAATTAACAACTGACAAATGCCTACCCTGATTCACCCAACGGCTGTGATTCATCCCGCCGCTCAACTGCACCCCACTGTGCAGGTGGGAGCATATTCCGTAATTGGGGAAAGAGTTAAAATCGGCCAAGATACAACAATTGGAGCTCATGCGGTATTGGAAGGGCCGCTGGAAATAGGAGCTCGCAATCAAATCTTCCCAGGAACGGCGATCGGTTTAGAACCTCAAGACTTGAAATATGACGGTGCTCCTAGTTGGGTAAAAATTGGCGACGACAACCGAATTAGGGAGTATGTAACAATTAACCGAGCTACTCAAGCAGGTGAATATACTGCGATCGGCAATGGCAATTTACTGATGGCTTACGTCCACGTAGCTCACAACTGCGCGATCGAAGACAATGTAGTGATTTCTAATTCTGTAAGTCTGGCAGGCCACGTTCACATTGAATCGCGGGCGGTGATTGGCGGAATGGTGGGGATTCACCAGTTCGCTCGGATTGGCAAAATGGCAATGGTCGGAGGGATGAGCCGGATCTCTCAAGACGTGCCGCCGTTTATGTTAGTAGAGGGGAATCCTGCAAGAGTGCGATCGCTTAACTCGGTAGGCATCAAACGTGCGGGTTTGACAGAGGAAGATTACCAAATTTTGAAAAAGGTATTTCGTATCCTTTACCGTTCTGGAAATAGTCTCAATGAAGCCTTGGAGCAGTTCAGTTTATTGCCAGAAAATGAACATTTGCAACATTTGCAACACTTCTTCCAAGCTTCTACAACAGTTGGGAGACGCGGCCCGACTCCCGGTACGAAAAAAAAGTATGAAGAGCAATAATTATGGCTAATGGCTAATGGCTAATTGCTAATTGCTAATGGCTAATGGGTAATGGGTAATGGGTAATTGGTAATTGGTAATTGGTAATTGGTAATTACCCATCTCCCCCTCTTTCTTCTTCCCTCTTTCTTCTTCCCTCTTCCTTCTTCCCTCTTCCTTCTTCCTTCTTCCTTCTTCCCTCTTCCTTCTTCCTTCTTTACTAAATTAATGGCGCGGATATTTATCAGCACTGGCGAAGTTTCTGGGGATTTACAAGGCTCTTTATTAACAATGAGCCTTAAGCGCCTTGCTGCCGCAGCTAACTTAGAGTTAGAAATTGTCGGATTAGGCGGTTCGCGTATGGCCAATGCTGGCGCTAATATTTTGGGCGATACTGCGGGTATTGGCTCAGTGGGCATTTTAGAATCATTGCCCTATATTTTGCCCACTCTCCAACTTCAGCGCCAAGCTAAGCAATACCTACAAACTCAACCACCGGATTTAGTCGTGTTGATCGACTATATGGGGCCCAATCTCAGCATTGGTAATTATATCCGCCGCCGTTGGCCAAAAGTGCCGATTATCTGGTATATTGCGCCTCAATTTTGGGTTTGGTCTCCTCCTTGGCAGAATACGGCTCGAATTGTATCGATCGCCGATCGATTTTTGGCGATTTTCCCGGAGGAAGCGGATTATCTTCAAAAGCAAGGGGCAAATGTTACCTGGGTTGGGCATCCTTTAGCGGATCGGATGGAAACTGCGCCGAGTCGGGAGAATGCTCGTGCTGCGTTGGGGATTGAGGGGGAACAAGTGGCGATCGCATTGATCCCCGCTTCCCGCCAACAAGAAATTAAGTATCTGATGCCGGCAATATTTAAGGCTGCTCAAATTATCCAGGATAAACTACCTCAAGTTCATTTCTGGATTCCCCTTTCTAGGGAAGCTCTTCGCCAACCCATCGAACGAGCTATTGAGAATTACAGCTTACAGGCTACCCTATTGGAAGGTCAGACTCTCGACATCTTGGCGGCTGCGGACTTAGCGATCGCTAAATCGGGTACTGTTAACTTGGAAATAGCTTTACTTAATGTTCCCCAAGTTGCCATCTACAGCGTTAACCCAGTAACTTATTGGCTTGCCCGTAATATCCTCAAGTTTTCTATCCCATTTATGTCTCCGCCTAACTTAATACTTCGGAAGCTAATCGTGCCAGAATTACTGCAAGAGCAAGCGAGTGCGGAGAATATAGTATCAATCGCAATGGAACTCCTGCTCAATTCTGAGAGACGGGGGCAAATGCTAGCAGATTATGGGGAAATGAGGGAAAGTTTGGGAGGAGTAGGAGCTTGCGATCGCGCCGCTGATGTAATTCTTAAACTACTAACCGAAGCCTGTCGCTGAACCAACCCAAAATTAAGACTATCGCCATCCTACATCAGCGATCGACACCTAAACCTCTCTTCAGTTAATTTTTGAATCAAGCTGATGGTTGAAAACAATACAAAATATCGACCTATTGGTATTGATTTTTTTGCCGGGGCTGGCGGCATGACTCTCGGTTTCGAGCAAGCAGGTTTTGATGTATTGGCATCAGTTGAAATCGATCCAATTCATTGCGCTACTCATAATTTTAATTTTCCCTTTTGGTCTGTATTTTGTCAAAGTATTATTGACATAACTGGAGCAGAAATCAGACAAAAATCAGCCATTGGCGATCGAGAAATTGACGTAGTTTTTGGCGGGCCGCCTTGTCAAGGTTTTTCATTGATTGGTAAACGTTCCCTGGAAGATCCTAGAAATTCTCTAGTTTTTGAATTTATCCGGTTAGTTATAGAATTAAATCCCAAGTATTTTGTAATAGAAAATGTGGGAGGGATGGCAATCGGACATCATAAAAATTTTATTGCCGAAATCATTAATGAATTTAGGGAAAATGGTTATCAAATAGAAGAAAATTATCAGATCCTTAATGCTGCCGAGTACGGAGTACCCCAGAAACGGGAAAGATTATTTTTATTAGGATGCCGACAGGATTTAACCTTACCAACTTATCCCCAAGCATTTACTCATCCTGCAAGTAGAAAACCATCTCATTCTGAATTACCAGATAGTCCGAATGTATGGGATGCTCTGCGAGATTTACCTCAAGTCGAAAATTATATAGAATTGTTAGAAAAAGATTGGGTAGAAATTTCTGAGGACGATTACGGTAAAGCTAGTGATTATGGTAAAATACTTCGCGGCATTTCTTCAGTAGATAACGATTATTCATACAAAAGAATTTATAATAAAAGGGTATTAACATCAAGTTTAAGAACAAAACATAATGCGGAATCGAAAGAAAGATTTGCCGCGACTAAACCGGGTAAAGTAGAACCAATCAGCCGTTTTCACAAACTAGATTTTGACGGAGTTTGTAATACATTAAGAGCTGGAACTGCCAGTAATAGAGGTGCTTTTACTTCTCCTCGACCGATTCATCCATATACTCCGAGATGTATTACTGTTAGAGAAGCTGCACGGCTGCATTCTTATCCCGATTGGTTTAGATTTCATGTGACAAAATGGCATGGATTTAGACAAGTGGGAAATTCAGTCCCGCCACTTTTAGCAAAGGCCGTCGCGTCAAAGATTGTTGAAGCTTTGAATATTAATCCTGTTAAACCTAGAGGGATTAAAGAGTTAGGAGATGAAAGATTATTGAGAATGGATATGTCAGAATCTGCTCATTATTATGGTGTTGATCCGGGGGTGATAGAACGTAGAGTTAGGAAAATAGATGAAGTGGAAATATAAAAGATTGGGTCTTTTTCCCACTCACTGATAAAGGAATAATCGTGTAATTTAGTTTTAGTTCCGCTTTCAAAAGTGCCTTTAAAAAGCGTATTAGAGGCAACACAGATTTAGAGGTTAGCTGAAATTCTATGTCAATTCTTCTCTGATTTTTGTTAGGGCAATAAAAAGGGTAAATTCATTATCTTCTAAAGGAATAAATCCATATTTCAGATAAAATGCTTTTGCTGACTCGTTTAAGGCATCAACCGTTACACCGAATACTCCGATATCTGCTGATAAATGGATAAGTTTAGCAAAAGCATCAACCAATAAAGTTTCTCCTAAGCGTTTCCCTTGCATGGCTTGAATGACGGCTAATTTACCGATTCGCATGACTGGAATAGGATAACGGGGTAAGCCTTTAGTCAATTGAGTTGGGAGGGATTCTCGTTTCAATTCAGCCATGCTAATTGAGTAATAACCAGCGACTTCGCCTTCTCCAGATTTAGGAATAGCTACCCAAGTTTTAGCCATACCTTTTTTGTGGTTTTGCTTGGCATATTTTTGCAGATATTCATTTAATTCCGGTATGCCGCAATCAAAATTATCTCTAATAGCTCGATTGTCTTCAATTGAGCAAATAATCCATTCCATTTATTTTTCTGATTTTTCTGTTTTATAACGGTTGATAGCAGTTTTTAGAGCCGAATTAAGTTCGGGAGGATTGTTAATTTCAGAGGTGACAATTTCCCAGTCTTTCTCTGAGAGAGTAATTGATTCTGTTTTCAGGAGAGATTGTTCGGCAATCTCAGTAGCAATTTTGAGGAGATATTCACTTAAACTCAGACCTTCGATAGTTGCGGCTTTTTCAAGTATTGTTTTGCGCTCTTGAGGAAGTACGATCTCAATAGTAGTAGTTTGAGGATGGGATGAGATGGACATAAACGACTCCAACTTAATTATTCCTATTTTACTGGAATTTTCTTTTAATTTTCTAAAATAATTGAGAATGGGGTGTTTTTCCCAGTCTAGGAGTTGCCATTAGATTTTGAGTTCGGTGAGGGTGCGGGGTGATGCCCTCACTGGATTTGGGGCAGTGGTGTTTTTTGACCAGTTGCAGGTAGATGTCGGCGGCGGGGTTATCGAGGTTATAGAATTTGCTGCCGTTGATGCAGAAGAGTTGCAGGGTTTGGTGGAATCTTTAGGGTAGTGGTAAGATTGTATTAGGAAATGAAGCAGCAGAAGTTATTGGTGCAGTGTATGTGTCTAATGGTGCAGCAGAACAATTGATGCAGTTACTAGAAATAGAACAAAAGCAAACTCAAAATTAAAATTAGCTCAGTCAATATCGCGAGGGTTGGTAAATGATGAATTTTAATGATATAGTCGAGGCGATCAAAGGTCTTTCTACTGATGAAAAGCAGGAAAATCAACTATTTATTGTTTAACCAATACATCCGTGAAGAACGCCGTGATGAGATATATGATAGCTTTAAGTCAGCACAGGTCGAACAACAAAAAGGTGAACTGAAGTTTTCCTCTAATATTAACGAACTGATAAAAATGATAGAATAATAATCGTGGAAGTTAGTTTTAGTTCGGCTGTGAAATGTACCTACTAAAAGGATAAAAAGATATGAGTATTATATCTTTTCAAGAAATTATAGATTCTGTTGAAACCCTCTCTCTTGAGGATCAAGATTATTTGTTTGATTTAATCAAAAAAAGAAGAATTGAAAAGCGCCGTTTAGAGATTGCTGCCAATGCTAAAGCAACTTTGGAGTCTTTAAAACAAGGAACAGCAAAAAAAGGAAGTGTGGATGATTTAATTGCTGATTTATGGGATGAGAAAGACGATGAAGATATGTTATTCAAGGATTGCTATCGGCTTTCTCAGCTAGATGAGGTATGTTGAATCCCTTTGCTGGTAAAGCTTTCAGCTTCAAAAACATCCATAAATAGACTAATAACTGCTATTGCTATAGTTAAAATCGGTGACATAAAAGATGACTAATAAACGAGAACTTTCAGAACAGGATATTTGTACACAGTATATTTTACCTGCTTTAGTTCGAGCGGGGTGGGATATTAGCAAGCAAGTCCGAGAACAGGTTTATTTTACCGATGGTCGAATTTATGTTAAAGGGAATCTAACCGAAAGGGGTAAGGGTAAAAAGGCTGATTATATTCTTTATTATAAACCGAATATACCCATTGCTGTTATTGAAGCTAAAAAAAATATTTATCCTCTTGGTGCTGGTATGCAGCAGGCTTTAAAATATGCAGATATTTTAGATTTACCACTCGCTTTTAGTTCTAATGGAGATGGTTTTTTAGAGCATGATAAATCGGGCTTTTCTAGTCTGGTTGAGCGAGAATTAAGCCTTGATAATTTTCCTAGTCCTGATGAGATTTGGCAAAAATACAAGAAATTTAAGCAGATTGAAACCACAGAAGCCGAAGAAATAGCCAGCTTTGATTACTTTTTTGATTCTCAAGGTCGCCAGCCGCGCTATTATCAGCAGATTGCGATTAATCGGACTGTAGAAGCGATCGCCAAAGGTCAGAATCGTTTACTATTGGTGATGGCAACTGGTTCGGGTAAGACTTACACCGCTTTCCAGATTATTTATCGGCTATGGAAAAATGGCATCAAAAAACGAATTTTATTTTTAGCCGATCGCACATCTTTAATTAGTCAGACAAAACGCGGTGATTTTAAGCATTTTAAAAATAAAATGACAGTAATTAAAAAGAAAGTAATTGACACCGCGTTTGAAATCTATTTATCCTTGTATCAGGGTTTGGTTAATTATGATGAAGAGGCTGATGCTTATCGAGAATTTAGCCGAGATTTTTTTGATTTAGTCATCGTTGATGAATGTCATCGAGGTAGCGCTGCTGATGATAGTAAATGGCGAGAGATTTTAGAGTATTTTAGTTCGGCAACTCAAATCGGATTAACGGCTACCCCAAAGGAAACTAAGGAAGTTTCTAATATTGAATATTTTGCCGATCCGATTTATACTTATTCTCTCAAACAAGGAATTGAGGATGGTTTTCTCGCACCCTATAAGGTGATTCGAGTCGGTTTAAATGTCGATTTAGAAGGATATCGCCCCGAAGGGAGTAAGCTAGATAAATCAGGGGATTTAGTCGAGGATCGGATTTATAGCCTTTCTCAAAAAGATGAGGTACAATAACAGCAGTGTGTAAACCAGTTAAAAATATTTGACGATGTAACTTGTCCGAACGCAAACTCTATGGCTTTTCCTAATTCTTGATAATTAGTAGTCTTGATAGAACGGAGA
>NZ_JAQMUA010000460.1:0-9692 GCF_028330895.1 Kamptonema animale CS-326
CCCCTAGCCCCTAGCCCCTAGCCCCTAGCTATACTATTCCTCTGGAGACTTTAATTCAATCGTCAGATTCGGTAAACCAGAAAGCTTTTCAGTTTCTGGGATCTTTTCAACTAAGGGTACAATAATGGTTAATCCTCCTGGCACGCACTCAATTGACAGCGGAGTATTACCAATAATTTCCCCATCTAAGACAACTTTTTGAGGCGGATCGGTAGTAATTTTAACCTGTTTTGCTCGCAAATAACCAATGTCATCTCGTTCAACAGCACTCCCCCTCAAAGCTGTTTGTAATAAGTGATAAGAAGCTGCGATCGCACCTGCGGCATTCGCAGGTGCTACCACTGTAATATCGAGTAAACCATCATCAACAATAATTCCCGCCGGCCCTTGAGCTAAAATAGAAGTAGCCGGTGCTGCATTAGCAACCGTTACGGCAGCAGCAGTAACATTAATAATCTTATCTTCAGTTTCAATTGTCGTCTCAAAACTCTCCATATTGTTCAACTGTTTAATTCCCGACAGAATGTAAGCCAACATTCCCCAGCGATGTTTTGACTCCCGATCCGCCTGTTCTACAGTTTCCGCCTCAAACCCAACTCCTGCTAACAAAACCATCGGTTCTTTACCATTGCACATTGCCGCATCCACCACCCTTGTTAGCCCTCCTAAAATCACTCCGCAGGCTGATTCTATGGTAGTAGGAATTTCTAAAGCATTGGCAAAAGCATTCGCAGTTCCTCGCGAAATAATTCCTAAAGGGATATTACTTCCTACTACCGCCGCCGCCACTGCTGATAAAGTACCGTCACCCCCAGAAGCAATAATAGTTTCTGCACCTCTAGAAATAGCTTCCTTGGCAAGTTGAGCCGCGCTGATTTCGGGAGTCGTCATCCAAATTTCTAAGTCAATCACAGGGTCTAAAAGTTCTCGAATTTTCGCCAAATCTTGATCGGGGTCACTTTTACCAGCAACGGGATTAAAGATTAGGCAAGCCGAACGTTTTTCGCTCATTTTTACTTAATTTTAAGTTGATTCAATACCTAAATCTTCTTCCTCCTTCCCAACTCTCCGTACCCTCTCCTAAAAGGAGAGGGAAAAGGAATAAAGGTTTTTTTGTGAGAGGGAAGCGGAATAGATTTTTTATGGAGAAGGGGGAGAAACAGGGTCAGGAAGAGAGAAAGAAAGAAATTTTCCCCTCTCTTCCCAGCGAATGGGGGTAGGGAGGAGAGGTCATATCCACTCTTTAAGACTTGATAAAAGTCCATTCTAGCATATCTTTGGTAGCCGTTTCAAGGGCTGACTTAATTTCTTCATTACTATCAAACTTGACTTGATTGAGATAGCAAGCTTCCACATTTACCGTAAATTTTTCGTCATGAAAAGGCCAAGGAGTTACTGTTACGAGTTCGTCAGCGTTCTGCACTACATCATAGCGTTTACCGTCTGGCCCTTTCCCAATTTCTAAAGCTCGTACCCCCACAGGTAACTCGCGGCTACAAAGAATTAAAGATAGGCGATCGCACCACTGAAAAAACGCATAAGCTTCCTCAGCTTCCTTTTTTTTAATCTGCAATTCCTCCCGCCAGCGTTCTTGATTTTCCAGTTGTTCGTCTAAGAAGTTATCGAGTTCCTTTGACTCGCCCCGTTTGCCTTCATTCAGAAAAGTTACGTGCATAGAAATCAGCATTGCCACCCATCGACCTCGATATTTAGCATTCTTTGTGAATTCCCGAAGTTTAGGAATATCAGTTTTCTTATCCATCGTAAAATCTAACGGTGCTCCTGCGGGAGTTAATAAATTTTCTTCCCATTCCCGTTCCAGATCGTCATGATGGGAGATCGCTGCTATAGTTTCATACAACCGCAGGGGAGATTCAGATTTTTTCCACTGGCCCGCAAGTTGGGCGGCCAGCAAAGCATGGGCGCGGTGATAAATAACTTCCCAACCAGTTTCAATTATGTTAGCAATCATTGACTCAGTACACTCCTTAATATGGTTAATGGTTAACGGTTAACTGTAGGGCGGGGCGGGTTTACAGGCTCTCTCGTTTGTATTTAAAGATATTGGCGAACCCGCCCCTTGTATCTTAAAAGAGTTGGTGTAGCGATCGCGTAATCTAGCAGGTGATCGTACCGACAAGCAGGCGATCATACCGATAAACAGTTGATTGTACCAACCAACAGGCGATCGCTCCGTCAAACAGGCGATCGTACCGACAAACAGGCGATTGCCACGTCAAGCAAGCGATCGTACCGACAAGCAGGCGATCGTACCGACAAGCAAAGTGAATCTAAAGAAACAAGGAAAGTTTTGTCCAAATGGTTCTGTAACAGCAGAAAGTGATCTGATAGGACATCAGAAATCGGTGAAGTTGGCCCGCCCCTTAGACTTTCACAAGTCTGTTGTGTAGATAAGCTCCCATTACTGATGACAGGCTCACACAAAACTGGACAGTATCTTAGGCTCTCGGCATCGCCCTTGAAAGCCTGCATTCACAAGGTTAGTATTCAATTGCCTGTCACGTTCTTTCATAAATCGGAGTACATCGGGAGCCAAAAATGACATCAACAGTCTTAGGTATAGACATCAGTAAAAAAGACTTTCATGTCTCATTACTGAAGGAGAATCGTGCGACAAAACCCAAAAAGTTTACCAACAATATTCAAGGGTTTGAGAGTTTACATAACTGGCTGAAACAACAAAGTGTAGTCGAACTCCATACTTGCATGGAAGCTACTAGCATCTACGGAGAAGCCTTAGCCGAATTCCTCTATGGGGCTGGCTTTCAGGTTAGTATCGTCAATCCTGCAAGGATTAAAGGGTTTGCCAAAAGCGAACTTCTACGAACTAAAACTGACTCCGTAGATGCGGCACTGATTGCTCGTTTTTGTGCGGCGATGAAACCGTCTCTGTGGACACCAACCGCGCCCGAAGTCAAGGAATTACAAGCCCTGTTGCGACGGCTCGAATCTGTGATTGAAATGGCTACTCAAGAACAGAACCGTTTAGAAACAGCTACGCCAACTGTTGCTGGTCTTACCCTGGCACACTTGGAGTATCTAATCATGGCAACAACAACTGATCAAAAAACTGATTAGTGACCATTTTGACCAACACCCACATTTAAAACAACAGCGTGACCTTTTGACCTCAATTCCTGGAATTGGTGAACAAACAGCATCCGTATTGTTAGCTGAAATTCGTGACGTTTCTGATTACGACAATGCTCGTCAATTAGCCGCTTATGCAGGCTTGACTCCCTGTGAACGTAGTTCTGGGACTTCTGTTAAAGGCAAAACTCGTTTGTCCTGTACTGGCAATGTCCGACTGCGAAAGGCGTTGTATTTACCTGCGGTGGTGGCAATGCGTCATAATCCATTACTCAAAGCGATGAGCGAGCGATTATTGGGTCGTGGAAAGGTCAAAATGCAGGTGATTGGTGCCTTGATGAGGAAGTTGGTGCATTTAGCTTTTGGGATTTTAAAATCCCAAAAGCCTTTCGACCCCAATTATTTACTTGCTACCTCTTGACAGTTCAAGACAGTATCTACAACACTGTTAACGGTTGACGGTTAACAGTACAAGAAATCAAATAATAAACGGTTTAACTTCGCTGTGATTCCACTGTCCTTTAAAGCGTTCAGCGATCGCGGGTCTGACTCTGAATTTAGGGGGGTTCCCTGCCAAAACATCAATCTGCAAAAACGAATAAGGACGGCGTTTTTGCGAACCTTGACCGTTGCGACCGACAAAAAGTAGCGATTCGGCAACGGGGATGCTACCCTTGTCAGGCCGTTTTCCCTGCGATCGCGCCAACTGGTAACTCTGGGCCTCATCAAAGGCCTCCACCAATACAGGCCCTTCCTCCCGCTGACGGCGCAGACTATGACCGCTACCTCCGCAAACAATCCAATTTGTATAAGCATCAGCGTGCCCAGTGTCCCCAGTGCGTATATATTCCAAACAGTGAGCGTGCCCGCTGAGAATTAAATCTGCCACTCCTCGCCGTTCCCCCAAGTCTCCAACTGCATCCGCCACCGCATCAAAGACCTCGCGGAGGCGGTAACGAATTGCCAAAGTTTGACCTTGATTCCATTTCGTCGCCTCAGTGACATAGGGAGGGTGGTGCAGGTAAATTACCCGCCCTCGCACGTCAGGACTCTGCCAAGATGCAATCAGCCTTTCCTTAAGCCAGTTAAGCTGTTCAGAGTCAGTTACAGTTGTTTTGTCTGCTGCTAGGTGTTTGTCAATGTCTAACCTTTGCTCATCAATCTGCGCTAACTTCGCCCGGAAATCGTCCAACTGTTCAGCTTCTTGAGGGCGATCGCGATTCAACTTTGCCGAAGCTTCCAGAATTTGCAACCTTTCTTGTTCTAAATCCTGCCTTTGAGCTTCTAACTCGCGGCGGTAAGCATCTCCCGCCTGCGTCGCTGGTAGCGGTAGCGGCGCGTTAAAAGTATTCGAGTCTAGGGCAAAAAAATCAATGCCCCCACTACGGAAAGTGTAATAACGATTTGGCAAACGGGTAAAGCGTCCAGGTTCGTAGTGCAAACAGCGACCTGTGTTAGTTTGGGCAGTGTAGTGAGTATCTAGGTGGCGATCGAGTTGGCCGGGAAGGTTAAAAGCTTGGAGACAATCAAGAAACGCTTTAGCATAAGCATGACCTTGGCGCGATCCGTGCCAACCAACATCGAAATCTAATTTCGACTGGAAGAGACGGCGCAGCGGCAAGGCACTCTGGGCGAGAATACCGTAGATCAGGGGTAAGTCGTAGTAATCGTGATTGCCAGGAACCGGCAGAAATGGCAGATTAAATACCATTTTGTCGTAGGCAATGCCGGAGGGCTCCTTGCCTCCGACTAAGAACTCGCGGTAGGGGCGAATGAAATTTTGCTGATAATACTCGCTGGAACCTACTAGATAAACGACATCTCCAGTGTGCAGCAGAAAACGGCAACGATCGCGGCGGGCAGCCATAATTTGGGCAACGCGACGCTGGGGGTTCTGTCCGCCCTCGTTTCCCGATCCGCTATCGCCTGCGACTAAAAATGAGAACTCCTCACTATCTGGAGAGCGATCGCCCAAAACCAGCCGCGTTTGATCGATACCCCGTTCCACAATTAATCTGTCTTGCCACCGCACCCGCTCTTTCATCTTGCCGATTTTAACGGGAATTGGCGGATCAGATACAAATTGCACGCCGTCTATCTCCTAGATTTCTTAGTTCTCAGTCGATCGTGCTGCGATCGCTAGAGTTTTGACATCCATCTAGGGGAAGGCTACCGTATAGAGACATCTATTTGTAATAATTTAGTGAAAATGCAACAAATTTAGCAGGAGTGAAATCTCCTGTAATGTACGATACTAAGTCACAGATGGCATTCAACTAGCGCTTTTGATAGTATGCAATCAAGCCGAGGAATCAGGGAAAGCAGTGGAGGTGCGCGATGGAGCTTTTAGCTGAGCAGAAACGATGCTTAGATTGCTTGGTAACGTCAATCAGACAGCTAGGCGGTCAAGTAGAACCAGATCGACTTGAATATACAGCCGAGCTGATTATTCAAACCATGAGAGGCCCTTGGCGTTACTTTCATACGTCAGAACATATTTTTGAGGTTGGGGGGTCAGTCGATCCCGTCGAGGTATTGGCAGCTTTATTTCACGACATGGTTTACGTTCAAGTAGATCAGGGTGTTGGTTTTAACATCAGTAGCTATATTTGTCCGTTTGTCAAGGAGGTGCGATCGCAGCTAGTAATCAAAGACGAACATGAAATTACCAAAGACTTGATGTACGAGTTAGTAGCAGTTATCTTCGGGTTTGTTCCCGGACAAACTCTCTCACCCTTCGCAGGTCAAAATGAATTTTTGAGCGCGATCATGGCTGCAAAATGTTTAGAGCCTTTCTTACCTAACAATATAATTGCCAAAATCGCAGCCTGCATCGAAGCGACAATTCCCTTTCGACCAATTTCACCATCTGGCTTGACTGCCAGCGAACTGCTTCACCAACGCTTAATAGATGCTAATATTCAGTTTAACTTTGGCTGGACAGAGGCTGAAACTTGCGAAGTAGTCAGACAATCAGTGAGGTTGGGCAACCGCGACGTTGAGAACTTTGCCTATCCTAATTCGGCAGATTTTTTGGATAATACCTGGAATCTTATGCCCGAAACTAATCACGAACTGAGTAATGTTAATTCCTACACAGTTGGCGGATACCGCAGGTCTCTACAAAAAATGGAAGGATTTATGAACTTCCTCAAACCCGAACTGGTTTTTCATCATTTTATGGGAGAACCAAGTGACGAAAATTACTTAGGTTTAATTTCCAGAACTCGAAAAAACATAGAAGTTGCCAAGCTGTATTTAGGTGCAAAACTAATTACAATTGCCATTCTCGAAGCACTTTCTTACCGCTTAGGCCGAGACATTCCACTTTCGACTATGATGGGAGAATTACCCACACCAGGATTTACAACATCTGCTTTAGAGAACTTTCTACCCGAAATACCGCTGACCCATCCTTTGAAAAGCCAACTGGAAAAAGAAGTGCTCGACCTGTTAGCAAAAGGGCGCAATCAAGAATCACGTTACGATATTAAAAACTCCCCAGTTGCTACATTTATTATCAAATCCATCGGTTTTGCTGAAATTGAACACCTGCTGAAGAAAGCTAAAGATTTCTTTGCTGGTAATATGCGGTCTGAGGAATTCCTATCTTATTGCGACCCGGATGTAGTCGGGACAATTGCAACTGGAGTAATGAAACTTTTTGAGAGTCGTAAAATAGCTTTGGGTAAAGTTAAATTAACTGAGAAAGCACTTTCCTCGCAATAAAGAAAGGTAAAAAATAAGTTTTCCTCCCTTTATCTCAATTCCGTTGGCAACACAAAACTCTATCCCCATTCCTCAAAGTGCTGTCTAGTACAGAGCAGAGAACGGAAAATCATGACTGCCTTTTTCCCTGAAACTAGAATGAATATGTGGTATTTATGTAAAAAGCTAGAGCAGGCGATTCACCTACTCTAGCATTACCCTGTGACCAGTAAACATAGCCAAAAAAAGCTGTAATCCTATACTTCACAGAGGTTGCAGCTTTTTTTGCCCCGTGAATTCTGAATCATCGGTTTGACCTACAACCTAGTGACTCAGAATTGCGGCCAGCGGTTCCCTAGCTTGCTTCAAGCAACTTCCATCGCTAACAACAGCCTATCGAGCCCAGGATGTACCCTTCCAAAGGGTAAAAAACAAAACACTAGAAATCAGGGCTCCCAGAACCCATTTAACAGAATTTTTCAGTAGTACCAAACGCTGGCTTGACTGCACTGTTTTACTTTGGTTTTCTAGCTGTTCCCTAGCCGGAGTAATTCTGGAAAGAATTTGCTTTTTGAGCTCATCAGGATTTTCGGTATTTGTCTGTACGCCCAAGCGTGTCAATTCGCTTGCCAGATTCTTTAAATCTTCAGGTGTACCCTTATTTAGCCGCTCTTCAACTTGTTTCAATTGCGACAGTTGCTGATTAGCTTGCTGCGTAATTTGCTGACTATTTTGGTTGTTAATTTTCACAGTGTTAACAATTCCCAAAGGAATCATCAACAGAAAAAATAGCGACATGAGAATGCACAGCCAAGACAAAAACTTCAATACCAAATCTTCTAAGTCATAGCGGTCATACTCCTCACCAAAAAATATCAGCGCCAGTCCCAACAAAGGAACAGGAACTCGTTCAACCAAAGAGCCTATCGTCTGCAACTCCCAA
The DNA here is from genome assembly GCF_028330895.1 of Kamptonema animale CS-326. Lineage (NCBI taxonomy): Bacteria > Bacillati > Cyanobacteriota > Cyanophyceae > Oscillatoriales > Microcoleaceae > Kamptonema > Kamptonema animale. The sequence continues at coordinate 7,763 of NZ_JAQMUA010000460.1, forward strand.
ACCGGGTTGAGAAAATTTGGGGGTGTAAAAGTCGCAATTATATCTAATAACGACAGTATCAATAGACCGTAGCCGACCCAACGAAGTCTATATATAGAAAAAGTTTGTTCCCCTTGAACTCCAGTCATAAAATTGGCACCTTTTGTAATAGAAATAGTTTTTGCCTTAATTTAAGGTGGTGGAAAGCGAGGCTGCCACCACTGATACCAAGAAACCCAAGTAGTTTCTAGGATTTTGTTAGCATCTGTCGGTGTTGTTTTATCTAAAGGAATGGATATTTGAGTCCACAAACAACGCCTGTCTTGAAGACGACTGACCTGACCTAAGAGCATTGAAACGATCCGACTCAACTGCAAATCATAAGTATTGCGGTTGTATTTAAACTGCTCGCTCGTGACAGTAGAACCACCACGAGGGTTGATACAGGCACTCAGATATGCTCGATTTTGGTGCTGCAAAAGCCCGTGAAATCCGACCTCTTGATTGCTTACTATTGTTAGTTTACCAGGAGATGACTCAAAAACGTTATGGGATCTAATCAGGTTTTCAACATTGCCAATTGTGTCAACCACATAGCCCATTTTGATCTCCAAAGGGAGACTGTTTTGTTGATAGCGATATATCCTACCTGACTTGCTATCTGAATCCTCACTGATTACTAACGGGGTACTGTCAATCGCCTGCCATTCAGGTAAAGGTACTGACTGCGGGAACTCAAAGGAAGTCGAGCTAAGGTTGCTGGTGGGAGGATAAAAAATTGATTTTCCTGCCACTAAGAAAACGGCTCCCAAGGTGACAGTTAGGAGGGAACTCCTCAAATTTTTCCAGCGAGTAATGGCTATTAACATTTCTGTTCTTCCTTATTTTGGGGTTCTTCTCGCAGGACAAAAAACCAGCAGAATAAACCAAAAATTGCTACAGAAATCATTGAAAAAACCCATGAGCCGTTGCCTTCGTGCCAGTATTTGAAGGCTGCTTGCTGAGAAAAAGCCACGAGTATTGCCATCAAAGCTACCCGCGCTGAATTGACGATAAAGGCAATGATTACAGCTACAATCGGGACGATAATTTTCTGAGATCGCTTAGTCGGAAACATCAATAAGAAAATTAAAGTTAGCCCTAGTAACTGAAGGATAGCATTAATGCCTGAACAGCCGTGATACACCTCTACAGAACCAGTAGGTAGCTTCAAAAGAACGCCGTCGCGAATGACGTTAAAGCCAAAGTAATGAAGGAGAAATGCTGAAAATTTAGCCGTGAGCAGAGCTACGTCAACTAAGGCTCCTATTAATCCGGGAGGTATGATTGTATAGCCCAGAATCAGAAGTTCCTGCCAATATTGTTTTAATCCTTTTACCCCAGAAGCGATAAGAGCTAGACTTAAACCCGACAGGAAAGGGGAAACTCTGATGAAAAATTCGTATTGAGAGACGGAGGCACTTTTAATTAGGATTAAAGCGATGAGGGCAATGCCAACAAAACTAGAGAAAATCCCGCTTTCAAAATTGATGGTTTTGTGCTTTTCCCAAATTAAAAATGCCGCCGCCCCCCAAAACAAAAACATTGTCCCGGATAAGTCAACATCGCCGGATCTCGAAGTTAGAGTAAGTTGCAGGGCGATTAAACCTGCTGCTATTCCTAATAGCAAATATTTAGGTTCTTGTAGATACTTCAGCCAGTTGGTTTCAGTCATTCATGCCTCCTGATTGTAGTTATAGCCTCCAAAATGGTTGTTATTGGCTCCTTTCACGCTTTACTGGTAAGAGGTATGGTTTTGTTTGCCCAATCCTGAATACCTGAGATTTTGAGCTGTTATTTACCTGTCAGGGTTAAGTCTCCTTTTTTACGCCGCGCTCGGATTTTTGTTACAAGATTTGACCTCTGTAGCGCCGCCTTCTAGGCGGTTCAGGATACCGCCTAGAAGGCGGCG
>NZ_JAQMUA010000461.1:0-5812 GCF_028330895.1 Kamptonema animale CS-326
GAACGATCTAAACGATCTATTTCTTCCTTCGTGTAGATGCGGTTTCAACCGCCGACTCTCAACCTCTGATTCTGAATCTCTGAATCTGAATATCTGAATCCGATATGATTCCGATCCAATCTGTTTTAATTTTTAATTGTACCATCAGGCATCATTGCCCCTTTCAGATTTGCCCCTTTCAGATTTGCCCCTGTTAAATCCGCACTATTTAAGTCACTTTCACTTAAATCCGCATTACTGAGGTTAGCATTATTCAGTTTTGCCCCTCGTAAAAAAGCACCCTTAAGATTGGCATTACTCAAGTCAGCATTGGTAAGATCCGCAGCAAATAAACCTGCCTTTTCCAGAGAAGCGCCTTTTAAATTTGCACCTTTAAGATTGACGCTATCGAGTAAAGCTTCATTAAGCTTGACATTTTCTAGGATTGCACCTTCTAACTTAGCACTATTAAGATTAGCGCCTGTTAAATCAATGTTACTTAACTTAGCGCCAGTCAGATCGCATTCTTGACATTGCTTAGTTTTTTGTAATGTTTCGAGGGGAGTATCCACCTGTTTTTGGCATCCAAAGGTGACAAAAATAGTAAGCAGTAAAAAGAAAATTGTGCCAGTAGTACGGGTAGACATTGCTAAGTTTTTATTAATCATCTTGCTTTCCACAGGAATAATATTAACTGTTAACTGTTAACCGTTAACTGTTAACCGTTAACTCTGTTGAAGACTTGCGCGATCGCGCAATTTTCCAACTTAATAGAATAACCGGTAACATCCCCACTAAAACAATTGCCAAAGCTGGGCCTGAAGCTTCAGCTAATCTCTCATCTGAGGCAAGCTGATAAGTTCGTACAGCCAAGGTATCAAAGTTAAAAGGTCTTATAATTATAGTAGCAGGTAACTCTTTCATCACATCCACAAACACTAACATCATCGCAGTTAATAGACCTCCCGTCATCATTGGCGTATGTACTGTAACTAAAGTTTGCATCGGACTATAACCCAAACTTCTCGCCGCATCATCTAAATTAGGCTTGATTTTACTCAAACTTGACTCAACTGTATTTAACGAAACAGCTAGGAATCTAACTAAATAAGCAAATACTAAAGCTGCGATCGTACCACTTAATAATAGGCCTGTAGAAATTCCGAAATTTTGGCGCATCCAACCATCAAATAGATTGTCAAATTTGCCAATGGGAACCAGAATGCCAACTGCTATTACAGAACCCGGCACAGCATAGCCCATTGCGGCAATGCGCGTTCCTAATTGCACTCCTAAGTTGGGATATAATCGTAAGCCGTAAGCCATAATTAAGGCAATAATTACGGCTAAAATTGCTGTTAGCGTTGCCAAAATCAAACTATTGCTGGCAAAGACAAAAAAGCGATCGTCTAAAGTTAGTTCCCAATTGGCTAAGGTCAAATCGATTAAAAGACTGGCGGGCAATAAAAAGCCAAAAAATAACGGTAGAAAACAACTAATTACTGCTAAAAGTTCCCTAAGTCCTTTAAGCTGATAAGTTTGTAGTTGGCGATAACGACTGCTAGCTTGATAATATTTAGTGCGACTGCGCGACCAACGTTCAAGTAAAATTAGACCCAGAACAAATAATAATAACATCGCAGCTAATTGATTGGCGGCAATTCTTTCTCCCATGCCAAACCAAGTCCGATAAATACCTGTAGTGAAAGTATCAACTCCAAAATACTGAACAGTACCATAATCGTTAAGAGTTTCCATCAAAGCCAGCGCTAAGCCTGCAATTATTGCCGGTCTTGCCATTGGTAAGGCAACTGTAAAAAAACTCCGCCAAGGACTACAACCGAGGATTCTACTAGCTTCTAGCGTACAAGTTGATTGCTCTAAAAATGCAACTCTTGCTAATAGATATACGTAGGGATATAAAACCAAGATTAGCATTAATATTGCTCCAGGGAGCGATCGCACGTTAGGAAACCAGTAGTCTCCATAACTCCAGCCAAAAACATAACGCAAAGCAGTTTGGACTGGGCCGGAAAATTCTAAAAAGTCTGTATAAATATAAGCTAAAACATAAGCTGGGGCGGCTAAAGGTAATAGTAACGCCCATTCAAATAGGCGACTGGCCCGAAAGCGACACATTGTTACTAACCAGGCGCATCCTACGCCAATTACAACCACACCCCAGCCGACACCGATCGCTAACCAGAAAGAGTTGAGGATATAACGAGTTAAAACTGTATCAGTTAAATGTTGCCACGTATCTTTAGCTTCAAAAAAGATACTGGATAAGACGCTGAGGATGGGTATGGCGATCGGTAATGCTAAAGCGATCACCGCAACTGTCCACCCACTAGCGGATAGACTGCGTAAGTTCGACAACCTTTTGATGGTACTGATGGCTGTTTGTTGTAGCGATTGTTTGGAATTTTCCATTTGGCAATAAACTGTCTAGCTTGCTATTCTATCAGTAAGTGTAAAAATTCGTCAAGTCTTTATGAGAATTTATATCACTAAACTACTTTACTGTAAAATACTAAGTTGTTGATTATTTATGGCAATAATGACTCGACCTGTAATTCTGCATTTAGATGGTGTCACCAAACAGTATGCCCAAGCAGCATCACCTGCGGTGGCATCCGTCACCCTGACCTTACATCAGGGAGATATACTGGGATTGTTGGGGCCGTCGGGTTGTGGGAAAACAACGTTGCTGCGGTTAATTGCTGGTTTTGAACAGTTACAAGCAGGGGCGATCGCTTTAGCAGGAAAAACTGTAGCCAGTGTTACGATGTCACTCCCCCCGGAACAGCGAGACATTGGTATGGTGTTTCAAGACTATGCACTTTTCCCTCATTTAACAGTGGCGAAAAACGTAGCTTTTGGCTTGAAATATCAAGGGAAAGAGTCAAAGCATAATATTAACAAAGGTGTCGCAGAAGCTTTAGCATTAGTAGGACTAGAAGGATTAGAAAACCGTTATCCCCATGAATTATCTGGAGGTCAGCAACAAAGGGTAGCTTTAGCCCGTGCTTTAGCCCCTAGACCTGCGATTATTTTATTAGATGAACCATTAAGTAATTTAGATGTACAAGTAAGGTTAAGATTACGTCAGGAAGTCCGCGATATTCTCAAAGCCACAAAAACTTCTGGGGTATTTGTCACCCACGATCGCGAAGAAGCACTTTCGATTTCAGATTGGGTGGCGGTAATGCGTCAAGGCAAATTAGAACAGTTTGGCACTCCGGAGGAAGTTTATCAAGAACCAGCATCTAGATTTGTGGCGGAATTTGTAACGCAAGCTAATTTTGTATCTGCATCCCTGAAGCAGGATATTTGGGAAACAGAAGTAGGTTGTTTTGCTGTTAAAGGAGATTCATTTGTACAAGTTCCCTGCGATGTTTCAACTCAAGGAGAATTGATGATTCGACAGGAAGATTTAAGTTTATTTTTAGATGAAAATTCGGCGGTTGTGATTTGCGATCGCCAATTTTTAGGTAGAGAAAATCGTTATTGTTTACAAACTCCTTCGGGACAGAAGTTGTATGCACTTACAACCACAGGAAATGTCTTTCCCATTGGTTCTAAGGTTCGGTTATCTTGTGGCGATAATTCTCCCCTAGCTTTCTTTGCTGGTGGTAGTCCCACAGGATAAAGGCCTAACCCCAACCCCCGGAAACCTCTCCATACACTCTCCTTTTAGAAGAGGGAAAAGGAATAAATTTGTTATTAGGATGGGGGAGAAAGAAAGTAAGTAAAGAAAATAAAGAAAGAATTTCCCCCTTCCCCTGTGAGGGTAGAGGGTAGAGGTCTTTCGGGATACTTCACCCTTCTTACTGTATTAATGGTAAAATTAAATTTTTAGCTTCCCAATTAGGATCGCAATCCTCCTGGAACATAGTAATTCTTAATTAAATTTTCACCGTGAATCCAGTTTCCCCAGCAATTGTCATTTTAGGTCAAAACAGCGTACCCCTGGCACGACAAATCATCGCCACCTTACCCGGATCTTCCGTCTATGGCCTAGCAGATCGCACTTGGGATGTTGATATTACCTTCACCAACTTTGGCGAAACTTTACGGGAATTATTCGCCGCCGGCACTCCAATTATTGGCATTTGTGCTGCTGGAATTCTGATCCGTACTCTCGCCCCTTTAATTACAGATAAACGCTACGAACCCCCAGTTTTAGCAGTCGCAGAAGATGGCAGTGCGGTTGTACCATTATTAGGAGGATTGCATGGTGTAAATGAGTTAGCTAGAGAAATTGCCACAGCTTTAGGCGTACAGCCAGCAATTACTACCACAGGCGATATCCGCTTTCGGACTGCTTTACTTAATCCTCCCCAAGGTTACTATCTGGCAAATCCAGAAAATGCTAAAACTTTTATTTCTGATTTGTTAGCAGGGGCGACGCTACAACTAGACGGTATTGCACCTTGGTTAAGTGATAGCAAGTTACCGATCGCCAGTTTAGGAAAATTAACGGTTTGCGTGACTGAAAAAGCGGTTGTACCAAAGGCTGATTGTTTGGTATATCATCCCGCAACTGTGGCGATCGCGCTGACCTCTTTATCCAGCATGGAACCAGAAATCGCGCTGGCTTATGTGCAGCAAGTTTTAGACGATTTAGGGTTAGCAGCCGCATCTGTTGCCGCGATCTTTGCTGTCAAAGGTAATATGGGAGAGCCGGCAATTGAAGCGATCGCCCAAAAGTTTAAAGTTCCTACCCGTTTTTTCGATCCAACTGAACTTGTGGAGTTTCCTACCGATATTAATGCACCATTTCCAGAGGCCGAGAAAGAACAGAAAAGGGTAATGGCGGGACGAATTGCACTTACGGCTGTGGGTGTTGGGGGGCGATTGGTGAGATGTCAGGAATTTGGGGAGATGAGTGACGCGATACCTTCGGCTGGCGTAGCGATCGCGATCGCATCGACACCCATCCATCCTGATACTATCGGACACCCACGCGGTCAACTGGCAATAGTGGGGACGGGGCCAGGAGGGGCACATTGGATGTCCCCAGAAGTCAAAGAAATATTGCGTGAAGCTACGGATTGGGTTGGCTACAAGTTCTATCTCGATTTAGCGGGTTCCCAGAGACAGGGACAAAGGCGACATGATTCTGATAATCGCGAAGAATTAGATCGGGCGCGTTTTGCCTTAGATTTGGCAGCAGAAGGCAAATCTGTAGCTGTGGTTTCGTCAGGAGATCCCGGCATTTTTGCGATGGCTGCGGCTGTATTTGAGGTATTAGAACGGGAAGCGAAGCCGGAATGGGAGGGTCTTGATATTCGGGTTGCGCCGGGAATTTCGGCGATGCAGGCTGCTGCTGCGCTGATTGGAGCCCCTCTGGGTCATGATTTTTGCGTGGTTTCACTTTCGGATATTCTTAAACCTTGGTCAGCGATCGAACAGCGGATTATGGCTGCGGCCGGTGCTGATTTCGCGATCGCCCTTTACAATCCAGTATCGAAACAGCGCACTTGGCAACTGGGTAAGGCAAAGGAAATTTTATTAAAATTGCGATCGCCTGAAACTCCCGTTGTCTTGGGACGCAATCTCGGCCGGCCGGGTCAATCAGTAAAGGTTTGCACTCTCGATCGATTTCAGCCTGAAGATGCCGATATGAGAACTTTGGTGATTATTGGATCGAGTCAAACTCGGATAATCGATCGCAAATATGGTGGTGTTTGGGTTTATACGCCGAGGCGATATTCTTAATTGGTAATTGGTAATTGGTAATTGGTAATTGGTAATTGGTAATTGGTAATTGGTAATTGGTAATTGGTAATTGGTAATTGGTAATTGGTAATGGCTAATGGCTCATTGC
>NZ_JAQMUA010000462.1:0-13878 GCF_028330895.1 Kamptonema animale CS-326
CCCTAGCCCCTAGCCCCTTTTCTAGTGCGTTGTTCGACGGGGATATAGGGTGAGCTAAAACCTTCGCGATTGACACGCAAACGGGACTGCCATAAACACCAGGGAGCAGCTAGATAGCCGATTATTTCTTTTAATATGATTAGGATTGGATCGTCAGTCCAGCCTAATATCCGCTTAATAATTTTGGCTACGTGCCACTGAGGCATTTCTAGGAGAATAGCAAATAGGGCCCGTAGGTCGCCATCGTTAATCAAAGTTGTTAGATGATAGGATATTGCTCCTTTGCTGTAATTATATAATTGGCGACCTAGATCGGTCATTTCACGTCGGTGCGTGTGCCAGACAAAAGCTGACGGTTCATAGACTATGGTATGACCGGCTTTCATAATTTTGTAGAAAAGATAAGTATCCTCTCCTACGCCAGATGGCATACCGGGACCGAGGGCTTCGTCCATCAGGCCAATTTCGGGGTCACTGAAAATACTAGCGCGGAAGGCGGAGTTAGCTGTACCCCCAAATAGCCACGTTGGGACTGAGTGTAACCGGAAACTGTCAAACCATTCTCTATCACCTTCAAACTGCTTGTAACCACGGGATAAACCGCCACCGCCGTAGCTTTCAAATAGGCGCTGCGATCGCGTCCGCAATTCTGCCGGTAAGACGTTACCAGTGACGGCCATGACTTCGGGACGGGCAAAGGGGGCGATTAGTTTTTCTAGCCAGTCGGGGGGGATAATTGTATCGTCGTCGGTGGTGACGACAATATCACCGGTACTGGCGGCTATGCCAGCATTCCGAGCGTAGGATGCACCCGATCGCTCTTCTGTGAGTAATTTTACATCGGGAAATTCGACGAGTACGCGGGAGGCGCTGGGGGTTTCGGGTCGGTTGTCAACGACAATGATTTCTACGGGTCTGATTTGGCGGGATGTTTGAGCAGTTAAGGAAAGCAGGCATTTTCGTAGGTCTTCGGGGCGATCGCAAGTGCCAACTACAACGGATACTGAGATATTAGCTGGTAGACCTTCTGGTTCCTGTGTTTTCACTGTTGGGGCGGGTGTGTAATGCTGCATGAGAGCAGCTATGGCATCAGCTTTGAGAAAGTCTATGTTAGGGTCAGTGTCAGGTTCCAGTAGTGTCAAACCAAATTTTTCTACCAGTGCAGCCCGTAGTCTGGGAATACTAATTGATTGGTAATAATTAGCGATATCAATGTAACCGATCGCGGAGCCATCACGAGTGACAAATACGCGGGTGTTGGCGTAGTCTGTGGCATCTGCGATCGCTTCTATTGGTTGATTTAATTCAAGTACGCGCACAGCACGGCTGGCTTTTGGTTTCCTAGTTGGCTGTGGTTCGGGTTTCTCTGGGGTTTCAATCAATGAGAAGCCTTTTTTAAACATAATTGCAGCAGTTTCTTCCCTCGCTTTCAGATAGCTAATTGGACTAATGAGCCAATCTTCTATTTCTGCGAGGACTAAATCAACCGATGAAGGATTTGCTTTAAATAGAGAGCGTAAAAAATTGACTAGATGCGCCACTGTTTTTACTAATCCCATGCGGAAAATCGGTAGTCTTTCGTCAGGATAATTGATGGCACTACACAAAAGGGCGGAGTAAATACCAGCGTTATTTTTGCTGTGCGATCGCATTTCATTGTCACTACGACACTCCTGATGGTATACTAATGCACTTGGCTCATAGACCAAAGCGTATCCTTCTTTAATAATACGGAAAAACATTTCTAAATCACCGTTACCTTGGACATCCGCATCAACATCTAAGGCAGGATTAAAATAACCAATTTCTGCAAATAGTGACCGACGAAAAGCCATATTAAATCCCGTGCCAAACATCTCAGGAGAATGCAAAAAGGCATGAGGCATTTTACTCCTTGGTGCGATTTGATAGCGTCTACTCTCAAAACCACGACTTAAGCCACCTTTTTTTTCAAATAAGATTTGTGACTCAGTTTCGAGTTCTGCGGGTGTGACTAAACCTGTCACCGCCATCACATTTGCATCTTCAGCAAACACCTTAACTAAGGCTTTTACCCACCCGGAATCAACTAATACACCGCTATTAGTGTAAGCAATGATGTCGCCTTTTGCCTCTAAAATAGCTCGGTTTCTTGCCCAGTCTATACCGGGACATAGTTCTCTGACATAACGTATGTCGGGGTATTGAGTTGTTACCAGAATTTTGGCCTGGTCATCGGGAGTATTATCAACTACTAGAATGTCGAGGTGGGGATAGTCGAGATGCTTTAGGGAATTGATGGTAATGGTCAGATCGGAGATGCTATTGTTAAAGCAAATTGCCACACTCACCAAAGGTAAAGGCCCTTTATACTCTGGGGACGACAAGGTTAATAAATCCTCAAACTGCCATATTTCCTTAGTCGGTGCAGATGTCGATAAACCATTGTAGAATAACTGACTAATAATTTGATTGTTGTGCTGTTCCAGAATAATTTGACTCAAGGTTTGACCCGTCACCATTCCCCTTCTGACAGGAACTTTGACATATCCAATGGGAGTATCAAAAAGACGCACTAGGGCTTGTAATTCTCTATAAGTTTCTAAGTCTTCAATAGTAGCAATTCCCTGGCTTAATTCAATATCTATGACCTTTGTTTTATTTAACATTTATTCTCCTCAATTATTAGTTAGTATTTATTTTGTCGTAATGACTTTAACAACTAAAAACTAAAGTTTTGTTACCGATCGCTCTGACACAGGAATATAGGGTTGACTATGACCTTCACGCTTGACGCGCAGGCGAGACTGCCACAGCGACCAAGGTCCTGGTAGATGGCTCAATGCTTCATGAAGCACTAGGTAGATGGGATAATCAGTTTGACCTTTCAATCGGGATTTAATGCGCGAGGCGTGCCATAAAGGAATATCAATGCCTAATAGTAGTAGCGATCGCAAATCTCCATCTCGTAACAAAGTTGTCAGTTGATAACTAACAATTCCTTTACTATAATTGTGCAATTGACGGCGCAAAGCAGGTAAATCCCGGCGATGTTTATGCCAAATAAAGGCTTGCGGTTCGTAGGCTACTGTATAGCCAGACTTAATTATTTTATAGAACAAATAGATATCTTCTCCTACACCAGACGGCATTCCTGGGCCTAATGCTTCATCCATTAAACTAATTTCAGGATAGCTAAAAATATCGGCTCGGAAAGCAGCATTGGCAGTGGCCCCCACTTTCCACGTCGGGACAGGGTAACGCCAAGACTTTCTAAACCAGTCCCCAGTAGCCTCAAAAGGTTTAAAACCACGCCCCAAACCGCCGTCACCGTATTGTTCAAATAACCACTGGCTTTCTGTTTCCAGTTCTAAAGGTAAAATGTTGCTGGTGACAGCCATTACGTCGGGTCTAGCAAAGGGAACCAAGAGTTTTTCTAACCAACCAGAGGGTAATCCCACATCGTCATCTGTTGTCACTATAATGTCACCAGTGCTCGCCGCGATGCCCGCATTCCGCGCATAAGCGGCTCCTTGGCGGGGTTCTGTAACTAACACAACGTTCTTAAAATCAGCAACTATTGGAGGTGTAACTCCTGAATCTGGATTGTTATCAACGATGATGATTTCTACTTTTCGGGGTGACTTTTGAGCGGTTAATTGGGTAAGGCAATTGTGCAAGTCATCGGGTCGGGAGTAAGTGGCTACAACTACAGATACGGAAACATTTGCTGGTAGACTAATGAGAGCTTGGTATTGTGTTTTTTCTGCTGGTTTGTAGTAGCGCCTCAAATAGGCAATCGCTTCTGCTGCACAAAATTCATCGCTGATATTGCGCGTTGGATTAAGTAATTTGAGTCCAAATTTTTCACTTAATAGTTGTCGCAAATGAGTTGCACTAATTGGTTGATAATAGTTGGGGATGTCAAAATGTGCGATCGCCGATCCCTTCCAGGTGACAAACAGCCGCACCGAGCTATAATCTGTCACATCAGTGAGGGGATTTGTCACAGCTTCTGTCAGTTCGAGGGTTCGGACTGCCGTTCCCCCTGGATATTGAGGTTTCTGTGTCAATGCTGGATGTTCCAGCGGTTCTAGGGGAGGTAAAGGGCCAAAAGTGGCTTCAATTTCAGCGGCAATTTTGTGTGCTTTTTGATAAGTTGTGAAACCAATCGCGGAACCCATGATTTCGTCTATAACTAAATCACGGGGCCATTTACTCGCATTCATTAATGATAGAAACAAATCGCGTAAGTACCACCATCTTACTAACCACAATGTCACCCGCAACAAAGATAAACGTTCGTCTGGATATGCAATCGCTTCCCGCACAAAGCAAGCAAAGACCGATCCTGCATTATTTTTAACTTGCGATCGCAATTTTTCATATTCCTGTCTATGGCGGTGTCTGACTAAGGCATTGGGTTCATAAATTAGCAGATGCCCTTCTTTCAGCGTGCGGAAAAATATTTCCAAATCGCCACCACCATTAGTCAAAGTCCCCACATCTAAGGCCGGATCGAAGTAACCAATTTGGCTGAACATCGAACGCCGGAAGGCCATATTTGCTCCTACACCGACTATCCAAGGAGTTGAGATAAACGACCAGGGTAACTTTTGACCGCGACTAATTTGATATCTTTTTGTCTCGAAACCGCGACCAAAACCACCGTTTTTTTCAAATAAAACTTGGGCTTCAGTTTCCAGTTCATAAGGGACGACTAAACCTGTAACTGCCATTACTTGTGGCTCTTCAGCAAAGACTTGTGCTAATGATTTTACCCAATCTGAATCGACAATTACATCATCATCAGTGTATGCAATAATTTCCCCTTTCGCCTCAATAATTGCTCTGTTTCTTGCCCAGTTTAATCCTGGTCTTGGTTCTCTAACATAGCGTACTTGGGGATATTTATTTTTTATGAGTTGCTCAGTAGCGTCTGATGTGGGGGCATTATCTATTACTAATAAATCGAGGTAGGGATAGTCGAGAGTAACTAGACTATTAAGGCATAATTCTAAGTCGGCTGTGCGATTGCGCGTACAAACTGCCACTGTAACTAAAGGCCAATCTCCCGTCCACTTGAGAGGAGGTAAATCTAATAAATCCTCAAATTTCCATCCTGTCAGCGGTGGTGTCTTGAAGAGTCCTTTCTCTAAAAGATGAATAATAATTTTTTGATGATGCTGTTCTAGGATAAGTTTGCTGATAGTGTTAGCGCTGACTTGTCCTGCTGTTACGGGCGCACTGACATACCCGATTGGTCTACCATGTAGACGTACCAATGCTTGCAATCCCATAAACCCGTCCAAATTTCCAATAGTAACGAGGGGATGGCTCAACTCAATGTCTATTACCTTGATTGGATAAAGCACGTAGCTGATACTCCTGGGATAGAGGCTTGCAATTTGATTATATAGCAGTTTTCAATTGGGTAGCTACTATAGCAATCCGATCTGAGTCTCACAACACAACGCCCTCTTGTCTTCCTAGACTTGTTGTATAGCAAGACTTTCAGATTTTACGGATCTAGAAAATCACTTAGGATTGCTATACCAGCATAAGCTATTCCACATTTAAGTTCCTTCTTAAGCGAAGCAAAAAAGTAATTGGACAAAGGAGTACTGGCAAAGTCAATGTCATGGGAGCCGTGAGATTTTATAATGGCAAAAAAATTGTTATATGGCTCTTAAAATTTTTCTACAAATATGGAGTATACCTTATAAAATCAGATCGGAAGGACATAAAGATTAATAAAAGGTTAAAAGTTTAAGAAATGATTAATTCAATAAAAATATTGCAAACTACTCGAAACAGACTTAAAATAAAGTTAAAGATAATTGTCATAGCACGTCTATTTTGCCTATAATACCTAGACCCAGCTATCCCTTATTTCAGGAATATTAAGGATAGTTTGTGAAAATAAAGCACATCTAAGTGCTTCGTTACTTACGTGCTTAGGATATCTATCCTACTCCCAGTCATATTGTCATACATCCTTAGTTTTAACTCCCATTAATTTATGATAAACACTTCCACCAGCATCGAAAAGTTAGTTACACCCCTGCCAGAGGCTTCCAGACAAGACCTCCGGTTAGACTCAACTATTCAAGAGCTTCCGCTTTACGACTTTCAGGTTAAACCCACAGATTTAGGGATGAAAGTAGCTCAAATGTTGGAAGCTTACCCCCTCTTGCCAGGAGTTATTTTGACCGACCAAAATCAATTTATCGGCATGATTTCTCGGCGGCGGTTTCTCGAATATATCAGCCGTCCTTTTGGACGAGAACTATTTTTGAAGCGACCTTTAAAGTCCTTATATCGGTTTGCTCAGACTGATACTTTAATCTTTCCCAGCGATACATTAATAGTAGATGCAGCTCGTCGTTCCTTACAGCGATCGCAAGAACTCCTTTACGAACCAATTGTAGTACAACAACTGCCTCAAGTTTACCGAATGTTGGACGTACACGAACTACTCGTCGCTCAATCTTATATTCACGAATTCGCCACTAAGTTGCTGCGACAACAAACCCAAGCTCAAATGATTCAAACAGAAAAACTGGCGAGTCTAGGGCAAATGGTAGCTGGAGTAGCGCACGAAATTAGAAATCCTCTCACCTGCATTCTAGGAAATTTAGGTTTCTTGACAAACTACTCTGAAGACCTCCTGCGGTTGCTGTCCGCTTATGATGTAGAAATTGCTAATCCCAGCGCAAAGATTGAGGAAATTAAAGAAGAGATAGAATTTCAATTCTTACAAGAAGATTTACCCGAAATTCTTCAAAGTATGAAAATAGGAGCAGATCGATTAAATGAACTTGTTACTAGCCTCCGCAGTTTTTCTCACATGGACGGGGGAAACCGTAAGGAAGCTAACATTCACGAATGTATCGACAGTACGCTTTTGATTCTGAAAAATCGACTTAAACACAGCATTAAAGTAGTTAAAAACTATGGAGTTTTGCCTGCAATTAGCTGTTATTCAGGTCAGCTCAGCCAAGTTTTTATGAACTTAATTGGTAATGCAATTGACGCTCTGGAAGAAGTACAGGAGGAAGGAAAAGAATCGCGAGCGATCAAAATTGAAACTGAGCTAATAGAAAGTTTTGAGGGAGACTGCGTGAATTCTGAATTAATTTTCAACCCTGCGATCGCTCGGAAAGAAGAGACCCAATCTTTATCAGTCGTCAGCAATAACCACGAATTGAGCGCTGAGGAAAAGGAAGAAAATCTAAAAAATCACTCTTGGATAGCGATCAGGATTTCTGACAATGGGCCGGGAATTCCTCCAGAAATTCAACGCCGAATTTTTGAAATGTTTTTTACTACTAAACCTGTAGGTAAAGGCACCGGTTTGGGTTTGGCAATCAGTCATCAGATTATAACTGAAAAGCACAAGGGAAAATTGAATTTGCACTCTACTCCGGGTACGGGAACTGAATTTGAAATTTTGTTACCTTTGGTTTAAGAAGCGTGGTAATACATTTCTCGGTTTAGGGTAGATGCTGCTAGCCTCTATGATTTTTATTCAAACTTCTTCCTCAACAAACAGCTCTCCTTTTGTCAACATTTTATGGAGATCCAAAATGCTCATCATCTTTTCACGATAGGAAGCTGTACCTCTTAAGTATTCATCATTAGCCGAATGCAAAGCAGCAGGAACAGCCGTAATTTCTGAGGTATTTAAGTACATCACATCCAGAACTTCATCAGCCACGATACCAGCAACTAAATCAGCTATTTGTACCACGATGGCTTTCGATAGAGAATCGGCGCTGGGGAGCGGTATATTTAAAACACTGCGAATGTCAATTAACGTTACAATTTCTCCCCGCAAATTCATGTTACCTACAATATAATCTGGAGTGCAGGGAATGGGCGTAACTTTGCGTATATCAGTAAACTCCCGTACTACTTCTAAATTTAGTCCAAAGTATTCACCATTCAAAGCAATAACCGCCAGTGGAAACGTACTTGTAGTGAAATCACGATCGTCTTCTTTTCGCCTTAAATTATTAGCTCTTTGCCGAAAAATCGCTTTTTCTTGGGGCGTAGCATGGGGACAGAAAACTGGCATTTCTAGGAAATAACTGGAATCTTCGCTTACAATTTTTTCATCTGTTCCTTCTTCTAAACTTTTTCCTTGCCCATCCTTTATTTGCTGGCTCACCTCTTTTTTATCCTGAGAGTAGCTAATTATAATTTCAGGATTAAGCAGCATCACAATATCGGCTTCAATTTGGGCAATTCCCATTACAAAACGGTGAGATTTATTTGTATTGTCGCGCCCGTAATCTAGCTGTGTTTTTATTACTTCAGTTGATATATTTTCTACTTCCTGAACTTGGTTGACAATAATCCCAACTCTAAATCCTTGATACTCTATAACGATCGTACTATCTGTCAAACAGTATTCTTGAGAATGGTATCCGAAGCGAAGATTGAGATCCATCACAGGCAAAATTTCGCCCCGTAGGTTAATCACGCCAACAATATCGCGGGGGGCTTCTGCAATTGGTGTCAATTCTGGTAGAAAGAAAATTTCCTGAACAGCAGCGGCTTCTATACCGTAAAGAGAACTATTTTGTCGGAAAATAAGATAGGGTTGAGTTTTCATATTTAATAGTTAAATTTATTGAATAGATAGTTTTACCAAGACTGCTTTGACATATTTTAGTAATTCACTAGCTGTAATTTTACCTTGCTGTTCTATTAAACTATCGGGGGGTAAAATTTTGAGAAGTTCACAAGAGGTTGCATACATTTTTTTTGCTCTTTTAACATTCCCTTCTCCAGCGTAAATATTACCTAGATCGAGATATGCAGAGATGAAGGATGGACAAAGATAAATAACTTTTTTTAATAGATTTTTAGCTGCTTCTAAGTCTCCATTTTCTTCAGCAATATGAGCGAGTAAGTGATAAGGAAATACTGATAAAGAATCGACTTGTATAGCTTTTTTACAGTAATTAATGGCCTGCTCATATTTACCTAGGTTTGCATAAATCTCAGCTAGCAAGTAATAAGCTTTAAAATTATGAGGATACAGCTCAATAACTTGTTCTGCCTTTTTAATGGCCTCAAAATAAGTTTTATTTTTGCAAAAAGCTTCTGCCTCTTGAAGAAGATTGATACCTGCTCTCTGCCGCTCTTTTTCCACTGTTAATGAAGATGAAATCTGTCTGGTATTAACAGTATTATTTTCTTCAGGTTTCCCATCGCTACTCCGCAAAATATTATCAACAAGTTCGCGAACTTTTAGCGGTTTTGGGGTTTCCGTTGTATTGCTAATTGGAAATAGGACTGGTACTGGTAGCTTTGGTGATAAAAGTGAATCTTCTCCTCGTGGAGACACTCTCGGCTCAAGTTTAGCTGTAGGTTTAATCTCAGTTTCTGCTAGCTTTTTAGGAGTAGAGTTACTAGGCTCTAATCCTGACAACTCTTGCTGAGAGTTATTAGTAGATTCGCCGATATTAGAAATGTATGGTGGCATTCGAGAAACTTCTTTTTGACCTACATCACTACGCTGATAAATCACTGATTCGGGAAAAATAATTGCTCGGAATTGATCGAGAACTTGACCGTGAAGTTCGGCATGGCTTGTCATCAAATATCCCCCTGTTCTCAGCGTATTGTAGAACTTTTTTAGGACAAGCGCAATGTACTGTGCTTCAAAATAAACAAAAACATTTCTACAAAGTATCAAATCCATATTGTTAATATCATCAGATAGATTTGGATAATCATCTTTTACTAAGTTTCCATATCGAAATTTTACATTTTTAACCAGTTTATCTTCAATTATCCATTCATTTTTATGCTGATTGAAATACTGCTGCTGGAGTCCAGGATTAACAAGACGAAACGACCAAGGGCTATAACTTCCCTGTTTTGCTTTGTCTAGGGCTTCTTCGTTAATATCCGTTCCTAAAATTAGGATATTCCAATTCTCCCAATTGGGAAGAAGTTTTTGAATGAGAATAGCTAAAGAGTATGCTTCTTCCCCTGTTGAGCATCCAGCGCTCCAAATTCTGATTGAAGGATTCATTCCAGAAGTTTCTTTGAGTTGATTTTTATACTCTATTATTTCGGGTAAAATAACTTTTTCTAACAGCTTAAATTGCCCTACATCGCGCAGAAAATAACTCTCAGTTGTGGTTAAAAGGATGATTAGTTTCCGCCATTCTTTCTGACTTTGTTCAGTATCTGCTTCTAAAAGTTGATAATAATTCTCTGGTATAGATAGATTAAGGTTTTTCATCCGCACCACAATTTTCTGAGATAAGGCGGTGCGATCTTGGGGGCGGATATGCAAACCTATATTATTAGCAATTAATTGTATAAATAATTCTAAATGTCTATCATTCATGCTTGATGACTCTCAGTTTCATACTTGCTCTGTCTTAATATAGCATTTCCATTAGGTAGCTACCGCTTTTAATTAGCCATTAGTCATTACCCATTAGCAAACTTGATATTCTTAATTGCTGGTTAAAGTCAATTTGCAGCATTCACTTCCCTAAGCCAGCGGGATCTGAATCCAGAACTCGGCACCCTTTCCTGGTTCTGAGATACACTTGAGGATACCACCGTGTTTTTCAACAATAATGTGGTGAGAAATTGACAGTCCAAGTCCCGTTCCCTTACCCACTGGTTTAGTAGTGAAAAATGGGTCAAATGAGCGATTGATGACTGGTTCTGCCATTCCTGGGCCGTTATCAGAGATCCGAATCACTGCAAATTTACCAGCGGCTATTGGTGACAAAGAATTTTCATCACCTTCTCCATTCATCACCTCTGTGCGGATAGTGATAATACGGGGAGCGGGTTGGTTTTCTAAAGCATCAATAGCATTGCTAATAATATTCATAAATACTTGATTTAGTTGACCAGCACAGCATTCAACTAAGGGGAGATTGCCATATTCTTTGATAATTTTAACGTTCAAATTTCCCCCATATAAATTGAACCTATGTTGTAGAATCAGCAGGGTACTATCTATGCCTTCATGAATATCCACTGGTTTTTTATCCGACTCGTCAAGGCGAGAGAAATTTCGCAAAGACATCACAATCTGACGAATCCTGTCAGTGCCTAGCTTCATTGAAGAGATCAGTTTTGGCAAATCTGCCGTGAGAAATTCTAAATCAATAGAATCGGCTTTTTCCTGAAGTTCTGGGTCGGGATTTGGAGAATATTTTTGATAAAGGTGCAATAAATCTAGCAGGTCTTTAATGTAGTCAACCGCATAAGTTAGGTTGCCAGAAATAAAATTAATTGGGTTGTTAATTTCATGTGCAACTCCGGCAACCATACTACCTAAAGAAGACATTTTTTCAGTTTGAATTAGTTGTGTTTGAGTTGCCTGCAATTTATGCAAAGTTTCAGCAATCTGTTGAGCTTGAGTTTGGGCAGTTTCAGCACTATCTCGTGCTTGGGCGTAGAGTTCAGCTTGGTCGATCGCGATCGCTAATTGATCTGCAACTGCTCGTAGTAATTCTACCTCTGAATCGCTCCAAGGTCTAAGTTTTGCTGAACCATCTGCAAATTCTGCTCCTGTTTCATAGTCGCTCTTGGGTGGATTATACATACCGCAGCTAAATGCTCCGATCGCACCAGAATGCGTCTGAATTGGCAGTGCTAATATGGAAGCGTAGCCCCAAGACATCAAAAATCGCCGCATCACAGGTTCTTCAAAACCTGCAACATCATCCAGTCGGATGATTTCTAGGCTTAATAGTTTTTCAGTAAAAGTACCTACTTTTTCCACAGGATAACGACCGAGAAGTGTTGGCAAGCCGGGATTCGTTGCTTCTTTAACTACTTCCCAATAGGAGTTTTGAGGTTTGAGATTGCTGAGTTGTACCTGCAATCCTTCCTGGTTTTGAGTTTTGAGATTGGTTCGTTGCACTCGCTGCGGGTTGACTACACCAACGTGGTTTTGAGAAATTACTTCTGTTTGCTTTGTTCTTCCCAAACCTTCGCGCCTCGTAACGCTATGGGGTTTTGAGAAATTACTTTGTGCCTCGTAATGCTGCGCGGTGTTGAGAGATTGTTTGAGTTTGGTTTGTTCTTCCCAAAGCTTTGTACTTTGTAAGTCTAAACTCTGCGGGTAGGCTTCGCCTACGCGGTTTTGAGTTAAAAATGTCAGCTCAGAATTAAAACTATAATTGGCTGAACTCTCTCCATTTGTGGATTCACTTTTAATTGTTAATTCTTCATTGTTAATCACCTCTGGTCTGTACCACATGAATAGACACCAGTCGAGTTGCAAAAGACTCTGAATTTCTTGTACTGCTGTTTCTAAAATTGTATCCAGTTCTAAAGAGTTACGGATCTGGCTAGCGAGTCTAAATAGTAAAGATTCTCTACCTGCCCACGATCGCGCGCGGTCAATTGCTATGGCGATCGCATTTGCAGCCCAACCGAGTACACTCCGCCCACGTTCAGTCACAACTTGAGTGCAAACCACCACTACCCCTACCAAGTGCTCTTCTACAATCAGCGGATAGCCAGCTAAGGTTTCGTTTTCTTGAGCAGGTATGATGTAAGGCTGTCGATGTTGAGCAACAAACCCGATCGTCGAGATCCCAAAAGGAATGCGGTCAGAAAATTCTGCGGTGGGAGGTTGTTGGCCCACAAAGGCTTGCAGTTCCAGCAAGCGCGTTGCTCTGTTAAATATCCAGATGCCGACAAAATTAGCATCGAAGGCGTGCATTATTCTCTGGGTGCAGCGGTTGAGAATTTCTGGCAAAGTGGTACTCTGGGCGATCGCAATCCCAATTTCCGACTCTAGTATGGAAAGGGGATCTTGAGTTTGGGAACCTGCGCGTAGAGTTTGTGGGATCAACTCTCTTTCCCTCAATAGTTGCGCCTCTTGGCTGCGAGTTTCCCCATCTGCGATCGCGACTTCCGGCTCTGTTTCTGTTTTTTCCCTTAGTAAAAATTTCTCTTGAGTCTGTTGATTTAGTTTACTTTCAGCGCGATCGCCTTCCCTCAAGACATTGGTAATATCTGTCACTGTCGTGACTTGAAACTGGCGATCGTCTTCCCTGACGAAAGGGGCCATTGTCACCCAGACATCGCGCCTCTTGCCATCTTTGCTGATAATTTGCCCACAACCCGCGCCTTCTGAAGACCCAGCAATCAAAGTATCCTGTAACTTTTTGGGTTGCTTCAGAGCGATCGCGCAGCCCGAACTACTAACGCTATTCGATTTTGGATTCTCGCCCAGCAATTCCGCCGCAGACCAACCGCAAAGCAGAATATAAGCGGGGTTGACCTCAACAAACTGCCCTTCCTCATCTGTTACACAGATGCCAATTCCTGCTATGTCCCAGATCGGCGGAATCATACTTTCCATAGAATGTCAAGTTTAAATCAAAAAAATTTAATCGCCACCTGCACCCGCTTCTGGAACGCCAACTTTAGCGAGGGGTATTACCCCTCAATCGAATATTTAATATCAATAACATTTACAGCTACTTTTGTCGAGAGAGCAAAGTCTTGCCCAAGGAATAGGTGCAGAGGATTTTGAAGAGATTGCGATCGCGGTTTTCAGTTGCATGAGTTACAGCACGGTAATTGCTAATGGCTAATGGCTAATGGCTAATCGCTAAGCTGTTATCCCGATGTCACTTTGCTCAGAGAAAAAGGCTTTCACCTTGCGGTTTCTGGATTTTAGCCATGCTCAATAATTTAGGCTTCCCCACGCGAAAGCCTTACAAACCAGTAGTTCCAGAAAATTTTCTGCCGAGAGTAACATAATAGGGATTACGCATTTAACTTGTACCAGAATTTATAGCTCTATTTCTCTCCCTTCCCTTACAGGGAAGGGGATTGGGGGTTAAGTCAGAGAAACAGATCGTCAAGTTTAGATAGGTAACAGCTTATCCC
>NZ_JAQMUA010000463.1:0-3642 GCF_028330895.1 Kamptonema animale CS-326
ATTTTTACCCGCATCAATTGCCGCACTTCCTGTTAGCAATGCCACCGTCTGCAAACCGCCACCATTCTCTTGCAACGGCCCTAGTTTTGGGTCAGTTTGCAAGACATTAGCTGTAATATTACCATTATTGAAATTATTGGTAATTGCCGGCCACTGTAAATTACCGCCACCATCAGTAAAGTAAGGTGATGGATTCTCGGAAAAACCTTTTCCATCCGAGGCATTTTGCTTGTTATTAAACTCATTGTTTGCCGTATTATTGGCAACTATTGTATTAGTCAACGTAATATTAGTGCTGCCAACAATTCCCCCTCCTTCGCCTCCAGCTTTGTTGCCAGCAATCGTTGTATTCACAATCTTCTGATTGCTAGTAGTTCCGAAGAATAACCCGCCTCCTAAACCGCTGGCATTACTAGATGAAGCTATGGCTTGATTCCCAAAGAAGGTACTATTAGTAATAGTACCTGGTGATTCTTCTCCTACCCATAAACCACCGCCCTGAGCCTCAGCTACATTGTTAGCAAAAGTAGTTTTGCTGATAGTATAAGCACCATTACCAATCCGGACTCCGCCACCAAAAGCATCGTTTCCAGAACCTTTGATCGCCTCGTTATTGATAATTGTGCTGCCTTCAATTACCACATTATCTGGGGGATAGGCAAACAGAAACATCGCCCCCCCTTGTCCTTTTGCTTTATTTCCTTCAAAGCGACTGTTGCTAATAGTAATTGTCCCACCCACAGGCCCATGCTGAAAATCTGGCCCCGAAGCATTAGCTCCATCAGTGTAAATTGCACCGCCATAACCATTAGTATTTACACCGCTGCCAGCCGTTGTATCGTTATTGATGAAAGTTGAGTTTTCTACTGTTAAAGTGCCTAAAAGACTATTAATTGCACCGCCATTACTACCTTTATTGTTAGTAAAAGTAGAGCCTTGTACTGTCAAAGAACCTGCACTTTTAGTTGCGATCGCACCCCCGCCCCGTTCTTGTTTTCCTAGCGAACCATCATTTCCGTCAAATTTACTGTTGATGATAGTAGTTGTACTGCGAAAACCAGTATAAATTCCACCACCGCCGTACCCAGCAATGTTGTTGTTAATTTGAGAATTTTCTACTGTTAAAGTGCTGCTACTTCCAGTTTGAATTCCCCCACCGGAACCAGTAGCTTCGTCATTAGAGTTACTGCTGACATTCCCATTAGCAATAATCAGGTTTTTGAGAGTGACATTTGTGCTGCTTGCTGTTTGTATTACCCGCGAGGCATTATTACCACTGATGGTTAAATTGGCAGCAGCAGCACCATCCAGAATTAAGTTTTTATCAATTACAAGTTGACCTGTTGTTAAAGTAATCGTTTGGTTGGCAAGGCTGGGATCGAAAGTAATCGTATCACCTGCCACAGCCGAGGCGATCGCAGCTCTTAAAGAACCAGTCCCGCTATCATTATTATTGCTAACCTCATTAGCTGCCAAAACGCCTTTATAACTGGAATTTATCTCAGGGTTTAAGTTTAAATTAGCTTCAATTTGACCTTGGGAAAACTCTAAGTTCCAGTTGCTTCCTTCCCCCGTTTTATCGGTGGATGCCGCAATATCAGCTCCAGTTAATTTGCTCAATTGCTCAATAAACTTAGCCCCTTCGCCTGCGGCAACATCGCAGCCGTAAAGCATAATATCTGCTTTTTCAGATAGTATGCTTTGCCATTTTTGCAATTGGCTTTTATGCTGTTCTAAAGTCTCTGAATTGAGAGAAGTATTTCCTAGCTGTAAATTACCCGAACTACCATGAGAAATAATGGAAACTGCATCAATACTTCCATGAATAGCAGCATATTTTTGCAGTTCTGTGGTAATTTGTTCAATGCCATCTTTGTTACTATCTAGGGCAATATATTTAACCCCATTAGGAACTGCTGCGGCTAGAGATTCCCAGTTATCCAAGCTGGAATCAATGAAGATAATTGATTGAGATTGGAGATTTTGACTTGGAGATTGCGAATTGATTGATACAGATGAAATGGACATCCTGTTAACCCAGAAAAGTGTTTACTTGTAGATACACATCTGGAATAATATAGAAGAAGAAAAACGAAGAATTAAGAAGAATTTAGGTATCTTGGAGAGAAGGTAAATGCAATAAAAGTAATGATTTCAGCAACTATAGCAACCGCAAGATAATTAGGATAGGACTTACGCACCCAAGCAAAGAAACCGGGTTTTTTACGAAAATACTTCGTTATGACTCACAGATGCTCTCAAAAACCCGGTTTCTGGGACTTCCTGCGTAAGTTCTAAAAACAATAAATTGTCAAGAGTTACCATAGCAGTTGCTATAATAACCTCCTAAATACTTTGGCGGTTGCTATAAAATCAGGTCGATAGCAGAGCACATTAACTATGACGGAAAATATACTACTAGAGTTCCGCATTATTAAAAATTGCCCTGGAACTTGCGATCGCCAGTTCGATTAAATTATCAGAGTCTTAAAATCTCCAATGGTCAACGCACTCGCCGCCACTCCGTTGAGAGTCGCCAAAATTTGACCGCTACTGGCAATAGCGATCGAAGTCACATTATTGTTAGAGGCGATCGCGAGTTCTCCAAATGTTAACCCCCCAGATAACCCGATCGAATCTTGACCTTGTTGAAAATCTACAATTGTGTCGCTTCCCTGACCTGCTACTAACAGAAATACATCGTTGCCCGAACCACCAATGAGAGTGTCATTACCTAGATCTCCACTGAGAAAGTCATTGCCACTACCGCCAGTCAAGCTGTCATTTTCCTTGCCGCCATAGATCGTATCATCTCCAATACAACCATCAACTAGATCGTCGTTATTATTACCAAATAATAGGTCGTTACCGTCACCACCGCAGAGGGTATCATTCTCTTTTCCTCCAGAGATTGTATCGTTGTCAATGTCGCCCAGGATTAAATCTGCATCTTCATTACCAAAGATTAAATCGTTGCCATCTCCACCGAGAATGCTATCAGTCCCTAAGTTGCCGTAGATGGTATCGTTTCCATTTTCACCTAATAATAGATCGTTGTCTTTACCGCCGAAAATGCTATCGCTATCGATGCCACCAAAAATAGTATCGTTGTCACTATCTCCGCGCAGCAAATCATTACCATTACCGCCAATGATAGCATCGCCATCTTTGCCTCCATAAATGGTATCCTGCTCTGTACCGCCGTCTATGTAATCATTTCCCGTGTTGCCAAATACCTCGTCGCTACCGCTGCTACCACTGAGGTTGTCATCATTTTCCATGCCGTAAATTGTGTCGTTCCCACCCAGTCCATCGATCGCATCGTTAGCTGTACTACCCATCAGTAAGTCATTAGAGTTAGTGGCACTAACGGCGTTATCGGGGGTGTTGGGAGTAACGATGCTGCTGGTACGGGGTAGAGGGAAGCGATCGCAAAGGCAATTGTCACTACCTGGTGTAGGCGTTGGCGTTGGTGTTGGTGTTGTAGTTGGTGTGGGTGTAGGCGTAGGTGTAGGCGTTGCTGTGGGTGTAGGCGTGGGTGTAGGCGTTGGCGTAGGCGTTGGCGTTGGCGTTGGCGAGGGGACTGGCGTGAGGGAAAACTCGTAAGCGCCGATATCTGCGATCGCACTCCCATTACTATCA
>NZ_JAQMUA010000464.1:0-6828 GCF_028330895.1 Kamptonema animale CS-326
ACATAGGTTTAAAGGTCAGATAAAGTGGTATAATAGAAAAATTCCTTGCGACTTTCTATCGATTTTAGAGAAAATAGCAATCAGGGCGCTGTTTTTGATTATATCCGACAATCCATCAAGTTATTTATTTTTCAGTCCTAAGGCATGAGTTTGAGTTAATCCCCCATTATTTGCAAGGGGAGAAAGTACCGTACTAATGAGTCCAGAAACAGTAATATCGCTGGCAACTGTGGGAAAATTACCTGCACTTCCGCTTTGTCCCACTAAGTTATTACCGTTGGAGGTAAATGTACCTGAGTTTCTTACTTCTGTATTCGTAGTGGCAGTATTACCTCCAACAATACTGTTACTAACTGTCGCCGTACTCGTGGCACTAGCATTGGAGATTCCGCCAGCATTACTAGCTGAATTATAAGCGATCGTGTTGTTGGCGAGCGTTAATGTAGTTGTGCCTGTGTTATAGATACCGCCACCGTTGTTAGTAGCTGTGTTACCAGAGATCGTACTATTAGTTACAGTCATCGACCCTGTATTCCGAATGCCGCCACCGTTGGGTGCTGTGTTGCCACTAATCGTACTGTTAGCGATCGTTACTGTGCCGTTTGAAATGTTGGAGATGCCACCGCCTCTAAAGTTGGAGGTGTTGTTGGAGATCGTACTATTAGTTACTGTCAGCGTCGCTGTAGCATAAGCATTGTAAAGACCACCACCGTTGCTAGAAGTGCTATTACCAGTAATCGTGCTGTTGCTGACGGTGGCGATACCTCTGTTGTCAATGCCGCCGCCACCAGCATTATTAGCGTGGTTGTTTGTAACTGTACTGTTAATTACTCTCAGCGTACCGCTGGGGTTGTAAATCCCAGCGCCATTTTGGTTAGCTGTATTGCCAGAAATTGTGCTGTTAGTGACGGTGACATTGCTATTGTTGTGGATGAAAATGCCGCCACCTTTGCCATTAGGAAACGTACCCGATGCGGTACCATTACTGACAGTGCTGTTGTTTAAAGTTAAGGTACTACCGCCTGTCACCGAGATATTTGCGCCGCTACCAGTAACGCTTCCCTGAGTAATAGTCATGTCACTAATGTTGACTGTTACCCCCGATCCAGAAATACCGAATACCCGCACGGCATTATTGCCACTAACGCTTAAATTGCTCGCACCAGGCCCATCAATACTTAGTGAATCGGTAATGCTTAGACTGCTGGCAAGAGTTATTGTGCCACTGACTCCCGTAAAGTAGATCGCATCCGTACCAGCAGTGTTATTGGCTGCTACAATTGCCTCTCGCAAGCTGATTTTGCCGTCAGCGCCGGGACTAGCAATTAGGTTCGCGATGCTGCTGGTAGTTCCATCTACTAAGTCGTTGGTTGTTGTGACGCTAACTGTTGCCATAGTTACTCCTCAGCGATTCAGGTTGTAGAATTATGGGCGCGATCGCCATTCTCGTACTGATATCCTCAAAATATATTGTGCTAATGCCGGAAACGATATGAATCTCGTTAACCTGGGCGTTAATTTAACGTGAGTTCGATGGCGTGCCATCGCCTCAAGCTTGGCTGACGCTCACGGGCTTTGCCACAAGCTATAAGTTCCTCATCTTAATTGAAATTAGCGATGAAGGTAAAACGTTTATTTAACACCCTTGAAATTTGAGTTTATTCAAAATGATAAACTGGTTGTTCAAGATCATACAATGATGGCTTTTCTGGTTGATAAGTATAAGCAATCATTCCGGCTACTAAATTCACCATAAAATTAGCTACACTTCGATGTCTTGTATGTTCGATTTGACATAAATTTTTCAATTGATCGTTCACCGATTCAATGATACCTCTTTTTCTTAATTTCATTTTGTCTGACCACAACATTAGCTTATTTTTCATGTTTTTCTTCAGCCTAGTTATCAGTTGTAAGCCTTGAGCATGTAATTGCCTAAATAATTTTTCGGAAATATATCCCTTGTCTCCAAAAAGTTTGCCCACAATTCCTTCGCTTAATTCTGGGACTACTTTTCGGTCATCAACATTGGCGGGGGTGACTTGAAAATTTAAAATTTCCCCGTAATCGTTGATGATTAAATGTAACTTAAATCCGAAATAAAAACCCATTGAGCTTTTGCCCCATTCAGCTAGACTAGCAAAGACTTTGTGACTATTTGCTCGGTTTTTATGACAGACTTTTAAGGCGGTAGAATCAATAAAGCTTGTTCCAGTCAGCTCTCCTTTACAACAATATTCAAAGTAACAACATAGTGCTAATAAAGCATAAGACATTAATTCTACAAAACGATTATAACTAACCAAATTAGGCATGGCTTTCGACCAATAGGGCATTACTTGTAAGCAGTAAAAGTCTTTAAATGTTCGGTAACGTGAACCATGAAATCCGATCAATATTGTCATGATTTCACTTAAAGTCAAGCGTGTTTTGGGTCGGCTTTGACCCACCACTTCTGGTAACAACATTTGTGCTAATAATGGTTCAAATAATTGACAAAAGTCATCCACGTCACAAAAAACTTCGGTCATGTCTAAGTGTGATGCTCTGCGCTCCATAAAAGCCTCCCTAATTGTCTAATATTTGCTGGTTAGATCTCTACTTTCGCACGCGGACTTCGCTCGATCATAGTTTTATCTGTGATGTGAATGTAACTTTTGGGCTAGCGGTCGCCAGTCCAAAAGTCCCTTGTTCGTGGCGATCGCCAGTCCAAAAGTCCCTTGTTCGTGGCGATCGCCAGCCCAAAAGTCCCTTGTTCGTGGCGATCGCCAGCCCAAAAGTCCCTTGTTCGTGGCGATCGCACTCCATCGAACTCACGTTAATTTATTGCACTATAATATTTATAACTTGCTGCTGCTTAGTTGGGCTAGTCAAAATGTGAAAGATTTGTTTAGCAAAATATCTAAAGGTTTTTTCTGAAAATACTGCTGGAATTAAGTCAACTTAACATTTAGACTATTTTTTAATTTATCACCAAAATATTTAATGCTTCAGCAACGCGATTAAGCACTTCCACCCAATCTCGCGATCGCGATTGCCGATATAGTCGCATGGTAGGATACCAAGGAGTATCGTTTCTTTCTAACATCCACCGCCAATCTGGACTATAGCAAAGTAAAGTCCAAACTGGCTTACCTAATGCACCGGCTAAATGAGCAACGGAAGTATCCACAGTAATTACTAAATCTAGTTGTGCGATCGCTCTTGCCGTATCTCCATAATCTCTCAGATAATAACTTAAATCGCAGACATTAAATTCTTGCAATTTTGCTAAATCCGTCGGCTTAGTAACTTTTTGCAAGCTAAATAAATTAACATTTTTTATATTCAAAATAGGCACAAAATCATCTAATTCACAAGAACGATTGCGATCGTTTTTATGAGTAGGACTACCACACCAAACAATTCCTACTTTTAATTTGTTAGACCCAGATGAATGCAGGATTGGGAAAACAACGTTTTGCTCTCTTGCTTCTAAATAGGGAATTTGATCGGGGATTGTATCTAAAGTTGTACCCAGAATATGAGGTAAGCTCATTAAGGGAGCATAAACATCAAACTCTGATGTCGCAATATCTCCCGGCGGAATCATTTTATCAATATGAGGAATGGTAGCAAATAATGGCATTAAATCGGGAATGCAAACTAAAATAATGCGACAGCTACTTTCAGCCACTAGGGGAATATAGCGAATAAATTGAATTGCATCTCCCGAACCTTGTTCGGTATGAATCAGAATAGTTTTACCGCTTAAATCGCTACCATCCCATAAAGGTTGAGGACAAATAAATGGTGTAAAGTTATTCGTTTGCCAACGCCACTCACTTTCGGCAAAGCCTTGGGTATATTCTCCCATTTGTAATAAAGCCATGCCTAAATTAAAATGTGCATCAGGAAATTGATAGCAAATATCAATAGCTTTTTGGTAGTATTCTATTGCTTGATTTAATCTATGTTGATGCTGGGAAATTATACCCAAATTATTGTAAGCTTCTGCATGATTGGTATCTGTCACAATTACTTGTTCTAATTCTAGAATCGCCTCTTCCCATTGTTCTTGTTCTAAATAAACTACTCCCAAGTTATACCGTGCCATCAAATAATCTGGCTTAAGTTCTAGGCATTTTTGGTATTGCTGCATTGCAGCTTCCAGGTTGCCTTGATTGTAGGCATCATTGCCCAAATTAAGTAAATATTCGGCATCTTCTGGTTGTAGAATTTTCTCAGTTATTTCTACTTCTTGAAGTGCTGCATCTGGTAAAATATAGGTCGCACCTAAGAGTTTATCGTCCCAGTTAATAACTTCGGGAAATAGAAACCCTGGAATAATCCCAATGGCAAATATTTCTTGTACGCCACCTTCAAATCTTAAGAAAGCAATAATTTCACCAGTGTTAATATTGACTACCCACACGCCACAATTACGTTCTGTGAGACTTTTAGTAATTGGCAATCCACTAAAAACGGCGGTTTCTCTAATTTGTGAAAGTCCAATAAAGGCTAAATTTTCCCAGAAAGCTAAACCGCGAGTGAAACCGGGAACTTGAGCAACTGTGGTTAAATTTCCCGAATTTAAGTCAACTTTAGCTAAACTACCATTGCCTGATTCTAATACCCAAAGTTCCTCCCGATACCAGCGGGGAGAATGAGGCATAGATAAACCACGACAGATGATTTCATTACTGGGAATATCGATAAGAATCCCCCCATTTGCCTTGTTTTTTCGCCAACCTGCGGCTTCATTTGTTTCTCCTAATGCTGTAATATATTGTGGTCGATCGTTGCGGATGCTTAAACCGTTAAGATGACAGCGATCGCTTAGATCGTAAGCATTAATAAAACTGGGTCGCCATCGGGGTACAAAACTATTAATTTTATCTAATGTACACAAACAGGAAAAACGGGTATTAATAAACCAAAGTTCATCATTAACATAAGCCATTTCATGAATGTCAATATCCCCAGTAATATGAGTGCGGCGAGGGAGATAACAAGCATCATGTTTGCCAAGGGGTTCTAGCTTTGCCGCGACTGCTGGGACATTGCGAAGTTCGATAATTTGGTAAGCAGTACCAATGGCTAATTTTTCGCGATCGACGGCTAAACCCATTGGGCGATCGAATGTTCTAAAATGGGTATTTATGGTATTATTGTCGGCACGCAAAACGATTAACTTGCCTGCTTGGTAAGTGGAAACAACCAGAGAAATGCCGAGTTGAATTAAAATATCGGGGAAATTAGTGGTGTGGACGCTGGTTAACGGGATATCTTGGGTATTCATTTGTAAAAATATAGATATTGCCATCGTTTAAGCTTAAACGATTGCACTTTTATTTGCTCTTTAGATTACCATAAAAGCCGCCGATGTTATCAAACTCTTACTCATCCCGGTCATAACAGCTAATTGTTCTCCTGTCAAGAGATTATTGATAATTATTCCTCGCTCAATTTGAGTTACTTCTAGCTGGCTAAAACTCAAACTACCAGTTAATCCAATCCGATCTCGGTCAACCGTAAAATCACCAATAGTATCAAATCCATGACCAGCTTTTAAAACAAAGATATCATTACCGCTACCGCCAATCAAACTATCATTCCCCAAATCTCCATAAAGGAAATCGTCACCTTTACCACCAGTGAGAGTATCGTTATCTTCACCTCCGTACAGGGTATCATTACCTTCACACCCTCCCAGAATATCGTCTTGTTCATTACCACTGATTAGATCGTTACCTACACCGCCACAGATAGTATCTGAACTTAAGTTTCCAAATAGGTAGTCATTCCCTTCACTACCAAGAATTGTATCGTTACCTTTACCTCCATATAAAGAGTCATTTTCTTTGCCGCCATCGATAAAATCATTATCTTTATTCCCCAGGATGATGTCATCACTTTCGCCGCCATTCAGAGAGTCTGAACCTTTACCTCCGAAGATTAAATCCTTGCCACGATCGCCAAGAATTATATCGTTATCTTCGTCTCCTAATAGGAGGTCATCGCCATTACCTCCACTGATAAAGTCATTGCCAAAATTGCCATTAAAAATGTCGTTGCTATCGCCGCCATATAAGTTATCATCTCCGGATTTAGCATCGAATCTATTGCTAGCATTACTACCTAAAAATTCGTCATTTTGTTCAGTACCTATTGAAATATCCGCTCTACCAAGTATGGAATTTTCAACTGAATTAGGTTGGTTTAAGTTGGGATAGGTAATTTGGTCACAGATGCAGTCATCCTTGGGAATGTTATTAGTTATTGGTGTGGGAGTTGGAGTTACTGATGGTGTTGGGGTTGGTATTGGAGTTGGAGTTACTGATGGTGTTAGCGTTGGTATTGGAGTTGGAGTTAATGATAGTGTTGGTGTCGGTATTGGTGTTGGTATTGGAGTTATTGATGATGTTGGTATTGGTGTTGGTATTGGTGTTGGTATTGGAGTTGGAGTTACTGATGGTATTGGCGTGGGAATTGGTGTCGGAGTTACTGATGGTATTGGTGTCGGAATTGGTGTCGGAGTGGGAATTGGTGATGGAATTGGTGATGGAATTACCGATGGAATTGGCGTGGGAATTGGTGTCGGAGTTACTGATGGAATTGGTGTTGGCGTGGGAATTGGCGTGGGAATTGGCGTGGGTATTGGTGTGGGTATTGGTGTGGGTGTTGGCGTTGGTGTTGCTATATCGTTATCAGTAATATTGGCTGTTACCGGGGTAATGGCAATTGCATTGTAGTTAGTATCGGTGCTAGTTGCTGCGTAACTAATTGTGCTAGTATGATTGCCTTCAACGAGGCTATCATCTACGGCTGTAACGGTGACTGTTTGTG
>NZ_JAQMUA010000465.1:0-5367 GCF_028330895.1 Kamptonema animale CS-326
GCTTCGCTCGCAATGACAGATCGTAAGTAATTTGCCGAACAGGATATTACCAATTACCAATTACCAATTACCAATTACCCATTACCAATTACCCATTACCCATTACCAATCTTCATCCAACTGAGGCAATTTGAAAAGTACGCCAGCAAACAACCAATAATAAACTGCCACCGGGTCAACATCTAGCGGAGAATAGTAGGTATTGTAGCTGATAAATAGGATAAATACCCAAAGACAAACTCCTAATCGGCGTAAACTGCGATCGCTAGCAGCATGATAAGCTTGAAAAGTTAAAAAGCTCACTGTTGAAACCAGCCCAATGATGCCAAAAAAGCCAAATAAACCGAGTTCATAAAGCACTTTCCGATAGTAACTTGCTATTAGCTGAGTTTGACCGAAGAGACTGGCCGCCTCCGTCGCTCTTCCCAAACCTTTTCCTAACAATCCCGGCATTTCATTAATCGGCTGATGGGATTGAGATACAATCAATTCGCTAGCAAAAAAACTATTCAAATTGCTGACAGAATCCGGCGTAACTGTCCAAATTGTTAACAAAGTTAATATGCCAGCACTCAGCAAAATTAACCGCTTAAATAGATTTACCCCACTGGATATATTTAATAGTATAATTAACATGGGGGGTAAAAATAACAAAACAATTTTTTGACCGGAAATCACACCAGAAAAGAAGACGCAGGCAAGAGCAGCAAAACTCACTAATCGCCAACGGCGAACCGGATCGGTGACGGCGGAAGCAAAAGTAAAAAAGCTATTCGCCATCAGAAACCAGCCCCATTGTAAAGGTGAAAAAAATGTTCCTGGCAAGCGGATCAAACCTAGTTCAGGGTTGAAAATGAGAGAACCACCGACAAAACATCTAGCGTTTAGACTTGCTTTAAATAACTCGTCTCCAATGTAACTACGAGTGCTAGGACATACACCTGTAGCTAATAATAAGTATTGCATGAATCCAAGACCGCAACAAGTGAGAGCGAGGATAACGTGGAGGCGAGTTAGGAAAAATAAATCCTGTTTGTCGCGAATTAGGTAATAGCCGCACAGAATCAGTGGTATATACCAAATCAGAGCTTTTAAGCCGATTATTCCCATTAAAATAGGGTGTTCTGAGGCTGGGGCGGCTAGTTGCGGATTGCCATTAGCTAAAATTAGCGTTACTGCACAAGTCCCTAGCAAAACACCAAGAGGTGCTGCCAGAGGTTTAGCTGCACTCAGGAAAAGTCGCTGTTTTTGCCAGAGTTCAATTATGCCAATCAGGGCGATGATATAAAAGATATCTTTGGCAAAATTAAACAGGACATTCCCGCCTGCGATCGCGTAGGTAACGGTATCAGCAAACGGCATATAAATTAGGAATGCCCAGAGTGCGGGCCGACCATATTTGTTAAAAAAGCTCATTTTAATGCTGTACTAATCCACTGCATAAGAGTGGATTTTACATCATCAATGGCAATTTCATGAGATTTATGGGCGGCTCTTTCGACAACTTCAACTTTACCTTGTTTGAGAGAACGACCCGTAACGATGCGGTAGGGAATTCCAATTAAATCAGCATCTTTGAATTTAACACCTGCGCGTTCATCGCGGTCATCTAACAGAGTTTCAACACCAGCTTGATTGAGTTCTGTGTAAAGTTTTTCTGCTACTTCTATCTGTTGAGCATCGCTAATGTTGGGGATAGAAATGATAACTTGGTAAGGTGCGATCGCTACTGGCCAAATTATCCCATCTTTGTCGTAAGATTGCTCTACGGCAGATTGAGCTAAGCGAGAAACACCAAGACCATAGCAACCCATCACCAAGGGTACTTCTTCCCCTTGTTCGTTCGTATAGGTAGCGCCCATTGCTTGGGAGTATTTAGTGCCAAGTTGGAAGATGTGACCTACTTCAATTCCTCTGGCAGTTTGTAAGGTTTGTGCGGGGTTGTGGAGAGCGCGATCGCCTTTTTTAGCCTTTCTGACATCCACCACTTTTTCTGGTAATGGGAATTCTTTCCCCCAATTTGCACCGACAACGTGGTAGCCGGATTCGTTAGAACCAGTGATAAAATTTTCTAAGTCAACTGCTGTTTTATCTACTAACCGCAAGAACTGAGGATGCACTTGTTTACTGCTAGCAATGTAATCATCTGCGATGTCAGGCGCAATATAACCTAAAGGTAAAGGTTTCGCTGCCCATTTCTGTTGTGCTTCTGCGTCGGGAACTGTCAGAGAAAGAATGGTTTTTGCTTGGTAATTCTCAGCTAATTTGGTTAATTCATTTACCAATTTTACCTCATTTACGTCCTGGTCTCCTCGAATAATTACCAGTACCAAGACGATGATACCGCTGTCATAAGCTACCTGGTAAAGCACATTTTTTACCACTTGGGTAGGGGAAGATTTGAAAAATTTACAAAGTTTTTCAATCGTTTCCGTTCCTGGCGTTTCAGATTTTTCATAACTCGTAAAACGTGATGGTTCAGCATCAGCAGGCAGAGAAACAGCTTTTTCTACATTAGCTGCATACTGACCATCTTCAGTATAAAGCACTTCATCTTCACCAGCTTCTGCTAATACCATGAATTCCTGGGAACCGGAACCTCCAATCGCCCCAGAATCGGCATCTACTCCTCTGAATTCTAAACCACAACGGCGTAGCATATTGCTATAAGCTTGTGCCATATCCTGATAAGTTTTTTTCAAGCTTTCTTCATCTTTATGGAAAGAATAGCCATCTTTCATAATGAATTCGCGACCGCGCATTAACCCAAAACGAGGGCGAATCTCATCTCTAAATTTGGTTTGAATTTGGTAAAGGTGCAGGGGTAATTGCCGATAGGAACGAATCATATCTTTGGCAATTGTGGTAATTACTTCTTCATGAGTTGGCCCTAATCCTAATTCACGATTTTGTCTATCTGTGAGAGCAAACATGATACCTTCTGCCTTGGTATATGTGTCCCAGCGTCCAGATTCTCGCCACAATTCAGCAGGTTGTAGTTGAGGTAGAAGGCATTCTTGAGCGCCGGTAGCGTCCATTTCTTCGCGGACTATCTGTGAGACTTTTTTGAGCACTCGCCACAGCAGGGGGAGATAAACATAGACACCGCTACCGATGCGACGAATGTAACCTGCACGTAGTAATAGTTTGTGACTGGGGATTTCTGCTTCTGCGGGTTCTTCCCGCAGAGTAGCGAAGAGCATTTGAGAGAGTCGCATGGGTGGTTTCCTTTATAGAACAGATGTTTATTTTATCAGGACTTACGCGCCGCATCTGATAAAATTTATTTGAGTTAGTAACAAATTAAAAATGACCCGATTCATCCATGACCAATTTGCTAAACAGTATCTCAAGGAATTATTGAGTCCTCTAGGTAACGTAGAAACCAGCCGGGATATTGTGGGAGAAGTTAGGCAGATTGACATTTTATTTGCTCCTAAATCCCAACCGGAAGTCGAAGCAACAGCTCTCGGTCTTCTGGGTAAAATCGCAGCCAAACCTGCTGTCTTTGAACCATTCCGCAGTCCAGTTCAACCTGGAGAAATTCGGAGTTGTCTGGGCAAATTATTTGACTTACACGCCGAATTTGAACGTCAAGCAGCTAGAGAAAATACTCGAATTGCAGAATCAGATTTGCCCTTACTCTGGATACTATCACCAACGGTTTCTGACCCACTGTTAGCAGGATTTAGAGCGATTCCTGAACCGGAAAATTGGGTAAATGGAGTTTATTTTATGGGTACATCTCTGAAAGCAGCAATTATTGCTATTCATCAACTCCCTCGCACTCCAGAAACCCTGTGGCTGAGAGTTTTAGGGAAAGGAAATGTGCAAAAACAAGCCATTGCTGAATTGATAGAAATGCCCTCAGATAACCCTTTTCGGTTGAATGCGCTAGAATTGTTGTATAACTTGCGAACCATTTTAGAAGTCCGCCAAGAAATAGATCGAGAAGATCGGGAGTTAATTATGGAACTGTCACCTTTGTATTTGCAACGGCTAGAAGATGCGACTCAGCGAGGTATCCAGCAAGGTATCGAACAAGGTATCGAACGAAACCAACGCCTGATGGTCGAGAGTATGCTACAAGTCAAATTTGGCGCTGTAGATGAAGAATTAGTCCAAATAATCGAGCCGTTGATTCAACTAGAACCATTGGAACTCACGCAACTGATTATGCAGCTTAATCGTGAAGAATTATTAGCTCGTTTTGCTCAGAGTTCCAGGGAATCTTAATTGAGAGAACTGTCCTCAAATAATTACTTCCGGTTGAATGCGCTAGAATTGCTTTATGTCTTGGCGAACTATTTTACAAGTCCGCCAAGACATAAAGCAATAAGACCGGGAGTTAATTATGAAGCTATCACCTAATTACTTCTATCTTTAGTTATAAATTTTTTGAGAAATTTTACTTCTGGCTCCCTAATTACCAACGGGGATCAGATCTTCCTTAAGTAGGATTCACCCTTCATGATTTATTCGTTAACTTTCGTAAAGGAACAAAAACAGTTTTCTAAGTAAAACAGAAGACTGAATAATTTATAATCTTTTGGAGGCTGAAATGACTTTTACTACTGTTAGCGCTTACGATCGAGGAAAAGAAGCTCTTAATGGCTTGAGCATAGACGATCAGTTAGGTTTGCTATGGTTTGTTTATACTGAACTTGGCAAGTCTATAACGCCAGCAGCTCCGGGTGCTTCCGGTTCTGAAATTGCTCAGGGTTTGTTCGAGCAAGTTAAGGAATTGCCTCACGAAGAACAGCTACAAGTGATGCGCGATATTGCCTCAAAAGGCAATTCTCAGTTGAGCCGTATGTATGGTTCTATGAGTCCTGAAACTAAGTTGGCTTTTTGGTATTTCCTAGCTCAAGGCATGGATGAGGGAACTATTATTCCTGTACCTTCTGACTATGAACTTCCCCAAGAGGGCAAAGTTTTATTAGGACAAATCCAGTCTATGGATTTTCAGCAGCAAATTGATTTTCTGCGCGGTGTTGTGCTACCGATGGGTACTGATTCTGCTCCGAGTGCTGGTATCTAATCTCAGGAATTATGCCGAGTCTCCCCTCTCCTTTTAGGAGAGAAAAAATGAAACAGCCCTGCTTAAAATGAGGGGGGAGAGGATATTGGTTGAAGTCATTTTTTATATAAGAGAATATAGGCTGTTGGTAGAGTTTCAGATTTTAAGGCGTAAGTTGTGATTAAGTTATGGTAGGTTGGGTTTTGTGGCTAACTCAACCTACTTAAGGTATAAGCCTTAGATTTTTTTGATAAATTTTGAACGGGTGGTCTAGGCCGGAAGACATATTTGAGGCAATCGCGTTTTTTTTGTAAAATTTATCTAGGGTTGGGCAGTCGCTTGTTTAA
>NZ_JAQMUA010000466.1:0-7253 GCF_028330895.1 Kamptonema animale CS-326
AAGACGAAGGTTAAGGCTCCAGCGAAGGCCCCGGCGACGGCGAAGACGACGGCGACGGCCAAGGTTAAGGCTCCAGCGAAGGCGAAAGCGACGGTGACGGCTCCGGCGACGGAGAAGGCGAAGGCTGTGAAGGCGAAGGCGACGGCGTTAAATCCTCGGTAAATAAGAATAAAATTTAAACTAAAAGTTATAAATAAGCTTATCCAACCTATAATGTTAGAAGGTTTATCATAAAATATAAGTGTCATAAAATAAGCTAAAAAGTAAATATACGATCCCAATACTCCAGATAATAAACAACAAAAAATTAACAAGCCAATTACCCGCCGTTTCTGCAATCCAGCTTTAGCTTCTACAAACTTAGCCCCCGTAAGATTAGCCCGACTAAAGTTAGTCCCCCTAATATCAGTTTCAGAAAAATCTGCACCCGATAAGTCTTTACCTTTAAAAGATAGACCTCGGAGATTTTCACCACGAAAGTCTCTCCTGCCCTCTGCGTAACGCTTCAGTAATTCTTGAGCTTTCATCTTATTGAGCAATCTGGTTATTTTTCCCAGAATAACCCACAATCAAGCAGGAGTCAGCGTTGCTGAAAATATCAGCACCCTCAACTGTGCTAAGCACGGAATTTTTGCACGTCCTACTTCCCAAACGGTTGACCTCACCACTGCCAACATTCCTTGTTGAATAGACATCTCCACTTGTAAATCAAATCAGATTCTAATTTTATCCGCTGCTTGGGGTTCGCAGGCGCACCAAACCAAAAAGCAATAAGATTGCTATAGTTCCTGATGGTCTTACTAAACGTTAAAATTTCAACTCTAAAATCCGATGTCACAGACACCCTTAAGCCACCGCTTGAATCAGTTGCCACTCGTTTTGGCAGGGCCAATCTTGCGACGTACAGAAAGCGAGGCAGTTACGGTTTGGCTAGCGCTGAAAGAGGCAAGCGAAGTGACTCTCAGGGTTTACGCGACAGTTGAGGGAAAGGGCGAAATCCTTGATAGTTGCGTTTTGGAAGGTTCGCGGCAAGCGGTAAAGTTGGGTAAATATCTGTACGTTGTGGCTGTAACAGCTAAGCCTGTGAATGGCTACCAACTGGAATCGGGACAAGTTTATGTCTATGACTTGAGTTTTAGTTGTGCGCCCCAAAAAAGTTTAAATTGGGCCTTGGGAATTGAGGCTAAAGATGGGGGTTCAGAAACCGGGTTTTTTGATCGAAATACTTCGTTGGAACAAACAGATTCAGTAAAAAACCCGGTTTCTTTGTTCGGAGTACATAAGTCTTGCCTTAGCTATTTTGACCATCAACTGCCTACATTTGCCTTACCGCCAAAGGACTTAAATCACTTACGAATTGTGCATGGTTCTTGCCGTAAACCTCACGGAGGTGGGTGCGATGCGTTGCCGATATTGGATGATTTGATTCATGAGTATGCAGACGAGGCAAATTCTCGACCTCATCAACTTTTTTTAACTGGCGATCAAATTTACGGCGATGATGTGGCAGATCCGTTGTTGTGGGCGGTGACTGAGGCTGGTGATGCACTTTTGGGTTGGGAAGAAAATTTGCCGCTGAATGAGTCTAGTCAGATTCAGGAACAGTTGTATAAAAAACCTTCGGAGTTAAAACCAGGCGATCGCAGCGATATTGCTAGAGATTTTGCAGGCTTTACGGCGATGCTAGTTAATAAACCGGATAAGGCGAAAAGTCACTTGTTTAGCTTGGGTGAATATTATGCCATGTATTTGTTTGCTTGGTCGCCGATACTTTGGCCTGCGGAGTTTCCCAAGGGTAAAAATATTTACTCAAATGCTAAACAGGCAAAGTTGTGGGATCGGCAAGTTGCGGTAATTGAGGGTTTTAGTCGCGATTTGTGGAGGGTGCGGAGAGCGATCGCGAATATTCCGACTTATACTATCTGTGATGACCACGATGTTAGCGACGATTGGTATCTAAATCGGGAGTGGTGCGATCGCGTACTTAGCAAAGCCTTGGGCCGACGTACTGTACAGAATGGAATCCTAGCTTATGCAATATTTCAAGCCTGGGGAAATACGCCAGATCGGTTTGAGGAAGGACAACCAGGAGAAAAACTATTAGTAGCAGCTAAAACTTGGTCGGAGTCGGCGGGTAATGACGAATCCGCCTGGGAAATTGCGGCTAAATATTTGGGAATTCCGCAACTAGAACCGGAAACTGGTTTACCTAAATTCAAAGTAGATGAAGATGTTTTGATTTTAGATCGAGATTATGCTGACGGAACAGAAATTTTAAATTGGCACTACACGATTAGAAGCTTTAAACATGAAGTAATTGTACTCGATACGCGCACCTGGCGGGGATATCCCAAGAATCATACAACTGAACCGCCCATGCTGTTGTGTCATCTAGGGTTTGAGGAACAAATTCAGCAACCTTTGATCGAAAGCGATCGCCTAAATGAAAGCAACGAAGCTAGTATCGAAGTCACACTGGTAGTGCTACCTACAAATCTAATAAGTTTGTCAATTATTGACATGGTACAGCGGTGGGATCTTCAACAAGGTAAGGTTTTTAATAGCGATGCAGGTGATTCGTGGAACTTTCACGAAGTGGGTTTTACAAAGTTATTAAACCAATTGTTTAAACGGCGCGATCGGATAGTGATTTTGACAGGAGATATTCACTATGCTGCTGCTGTTCGTCTTAACTATTGGTCAAAGCTTGATTTTAGTGAGGCTGAAGAATCTAGCATTTCTAATCTTAAGTTAAAAGAAGATTGCAATGTAACTTCTGATAATATAAATTCCGATAATATAAATTCTCTAGATCGCACTTCAAATAGTAAGTCTTTTGTGCTTGCACAACTTACCGCCAGTGCGTTTAAAAATGCTGAGTGGACGACAAATTTTGTCCACACAAAGGCGAAATCTGTGGCTTTAGAACAACCCGAAGACTGGGCCGGCTGGAACTTCCCACCGGAATTGGTGGAAATTGTTGTAACACCAGAAATAGTGCGGGTGTTAGATATTGAGGTTCCCAAAGAAGGGCCAATATTGCGCCAAGTTCAGGGTACTCGTGGTAGTTGGGAAGTAGCTTGGTCAATTGCTATTAAAGATGAAAATTCTCTACCTGACTGGCGCTATCGAATTGAGTGGATTAAACGAGAAAAAGCTGAAGTTGCCTCTTGGATAAAAAGGCAAAAGTTGTCAAATTTTAAGGCTAAAAAAAATGAATCTATCTGGTTTAAAAATGTAGAGGATGTGGTACCATTAATTTGGCGAAATCGTTGGCTGCAAGAGGGAGAGCAAATTGTCGGACAGAGCAATTTTGGCTTAGTTTCTTTTCAGTGGCCGGAAGGTAATAATCATCAAGAAAAAGCTGTAATTCAAAATGTTTATTGGTATCCAGCTTGGGAACAGAATAGTGTGGTTTACAGTAGATATTTTGTATCTTTGGAGTTGGAAGAATTGCCACCTTTACGCAGAATAATTTAATTGGTAATTGGTAATTGGTAATTGCTAATGGCTAATGGCTAATGGCTAACTATCCATCTCCCCCATCCTCCCCATCTCCCCCTCTTCCCCTCTATTCCTCTTTCCCTAGTCCCTAGTCCCTAGCCCCTAGTCCCTTCTTTAATTGGTAATTGGTAATTGGGGACACAGAAACCGGGTTTTTTACGAAAATACTTCGTTTGAGCCCGCAGATTCGGTAAAAAACCCGGTTTCTTTGGTGGAGTGGGTAAGTCCTGCACAAAATATATTAAAAAAATGTAGGAGTAGTTTGATAACTACTCCTACATCAATCTTCGTGCATTTGCTAACAGATACTTAAGGTGCTAAAGCATTGCCTCTAAGCAAACTACCGATCGTTTTCGCAGTAATTTTCATCTGCACAAACGGATTTGCCGGCACTACTGTTTTATACAAATAGCTATCGAAAGTGAGGCGCTGCACGTCGCGATCGGCGCACATTTCGACAAAAGCTTCGCGGGTGGCATCGGAACGATAGAACACTCTTTGCAAAATGTCAAGCACTTTGTAAGTAATGCCGTATTTCTTATCCCACCGCTTCAGGTAAAGCTTGAGCTCTTCTTCTGTGGGAATGCGAGTACCGTTAGCAGAAATCTCAACTATTGTTTCCGCACACATCCGGCCAGACTTAGCG
Source organism: Kamptonema animale CS-326 (assembly GCF_028330895.1). NCBI lineage: Bacteria > Bacillati > Cyanobacteriota > Cyanophyceae > Oscillatoriales > Microcoleaceae > Kamptonema > Kamptonema animale. The sequence goes on from NZ_JAQMUA010000466.1 coordinate 4,151, forward strand.
GCGAAGTAAATGCCTTCTCCAGAAGATTTAGTCACATAACCAGCAGCATCGCCTACGAGGGCAACTCTACCAACTACGCGGCGGGGGCGGGGATGTTCGGGGATCGGATGAGCTTCTACCTTGATAATCTTACCGCCTGCTAATTTTTTAGCGGCGCGGGCTCTGATTCCAGCTTGTAGCTTTTTGATATCGGCTTGATTGACCTTCATCGTACCCGTGCCGACGGCAACGTGGTCGTATTTCGGGAATACCCAAGCGTAGAAATCAGTGGAAACATCGTCACCGACGTACATTTCCGCTAAGTCTTGGTAGTAGTCCATCTTATCTTCTGGGAGGCGGATGCGTTCTTGGAAGGCGATCGCATAATTGTAATCCCCAGCATCAATCGCCTTAGCTACGCGAGAATTAGCACCATCAGCCCCAATTACTAAATCCACCTTCAGATTTTTAATCGTTCCCACTGCATTACCATCGGAGTGGTCAGCATAGTGGATCGTGTAGGCATCAGTACCGTTAGTGGGGATGTCCAGCTTGTGAACAGTACCATTAATCAGCTTAGCCCCCAGAGAGGCGGCTCGATTCCGTAGGAAACTGTCGAGCACTTCCCGACGGCACATACCAATATATTCATCTGGTTTTTCGATGTTGATGTCTACCTCTACATTTGAGGGAGAAATCATCTTCATCTTTCTTACCTGACGGTCAATAATCTCTTGGGGCAAGTCAAACTCGCTCACCATGCACAGCGGAATTGCGCCGCCGCAGGGCTTAGCATTGTCAAGCTTGCGCTCAATCAAATAAGTTTCAATGCCCGCTTTCACCAGCGTCTCGGCGGCACAGGAACCGGCCGGGCCCGATCCAACAACAGCAACCCGTAGTGTCAAAGCTGTTCTCCCAATCTCTTTTGATATGGTTTCTAAGGTGAGTATGGTATCACAGACTTAGGATTTGCTCTATGCGAAGTTGGCTATTTGTATATGAAATGAAACAGAGCTTAACATCTGGTAACAGGTGGGGCAATTTTCAATTAACAGGGAATTAGCAGATACTAGATTGTAGTTGGTAAGTGGCGATCGCCTGTTCCCTGCCCTCTAACTATTTCAAGCAAAGAATGCAAGCGCCTATCTTCGATTCTGCTGTTCGGCAAATAGCTGTAGCGTCGATTACCGGATACCAAAAGTACATCTCGCCCAAAAAAGGCTTTTCCTGCGCTCACCGAGTGCTGTATGGCGGCGAATCTTGTTCGCAGTATATTAAGGGTGCGATCGCTCAAAGAGGATTGTCACAAGGTCTAAAAGCAGCCCGCCACAGATTTGCCGCTTGCAAAAATGCCAACAAAATCCTCAAAGCTAGGTATAACAGCCAATCTAATCATGAAAACCCCAACTCCCAGGACAACGATCGAGCCAAATCAGAGAAGGAAACTTCTCGCCGAAATTCTAAGTATCAAAATGATTGCGGAGATGCTGCATCAGATTGTAGCAGTGCAGATTGTTCTGGTATGGACTGTAGCGGTGTAGATTGTTCTGGTATGGATTGTAGCGGTGTAGATTGTTCTGGTATGGATTGTAGCGGTGCAGATTGTTCTGGTATGGATTGTTGCGATGCAGATTGCGGCAGTTGCGGATCTTCCTAAACAAATCACTTATTTGGTAAAAATCAATTTTTCAATTGGCAAAGTAATCAATCAATCGAATTTATTTCTTCTTCCTTCATCCTTCTTTATTTGATATTCAACGTCCCTGCCATAATCTTTCAGCAGTCAGTTCCAACATCCCAAATAGAGGAGAATCAAGCGACATATCACCTACATAAACCTTTTCTTCATATAAACCCTCAACCCACTCTAATACTGTTACGCGCTGCTGCATCGGGTCAACAATCCAATACTCTAAAATGCCTCGCGAAGCATACTCAGAACGTTTATAGCGATAGTCGCGATTTTCCTGGCGAGGACTTACCACTTCTACTACTAGCAATGGTGGTGGCATATCGATCGTAATAGTGGATCTTTTAGCCCCCTCCAATGCCGTAGCTAGTTCTTCTGAAATCACCATTAGATCGGGTAAGCGAGTCGTTGCCCGTGAACCACTGACCACAATTTCAGCCCCAATTCTTAAGCGATAAGATGGAATACCCTGTTGTAAGAATAGAGACAATAGAAAAATCGCAATTCGCTGGTTCAGATCGCTTTCTGGAGGCATAACAATCAGTTCTCCATTTTCTAGTTCATATCTGGTATCTGTATCATCATCAAAATTGAGATATTCCTCAAGACTCATTTTTTTGGATGCAACAGTCATGGCAACCACGCCTCCTGTTAAGGATAGTTTAAGTATTCCACAAGTTAACTTGATTTAGTTAAAATTATATCATCTATTTAACGTCCTTGCAATAATCTTTCCGCCGTCAGTTCCAACACCCCAAATAGAGGAGAATCAAGCGACATATCACCTAAATAAACCTTTTCTTCATATAAACCCTCAACCCACTCTAATACTGTTAACCGCTGTTGCATCGGGTCAACAATCCAATATTCTAAAATTCCTCGCGAAGCATACTCAGAACGTTTATAGCGATAGTCGCGATTTTCCTGGCGAGGACTTACCACTTCTACTACTAGCAATGGTGGTGGCATATCAATCATAATTGTGGATCTTTTCGTTCCTTCCAATGCCGTAGCTAATTCTTCTGATAGTACCATTAAATCGGGTAAACGAGTTGTTGCGCGTGAACCATTGACCACGATTTCAGTTTTCATTGTCAATCGGTAGGGTGGAATACCTTGTTGTGCAAAGTAAATTAATAAAAACATGGCAATTCGGCGATTGAGTTCACTTTCTGGAGGCATAACAATCAGTTCTCCATTTTCTAGCTCATATCGGGTATCTGTATCATCATCAAAATTCAGATATTCTTCAAGACTCATTTTTTTGGATGCAACAGTCATGGCAACCATGCCTCCTGTAAGGATAATTTAATTTTTGTACAAGCTAACTTGATTTATTTGAGCAATTATATCATATCTGGCAAATTAGTTGCGATCTACAGGACTTACGCACGCTCGCAGTACGGCCGCCATCTTGGCGGTATTGTTACCGCC
>NZ_JAQMUA010000467.1:0-31552 GCF_028330895.1 Kamptonema animale CS-326
AATGCTATTATGTGTGGTATCGCAGGCGAGGCTTTACTGAACCATGTAATTATAGTTCATTTGATCTTATCTTCTCTGTTAGACCCTCACGAGTGAGTGTCAGTAACAGGATACCTCATCTTTCTGAGAAAGGCTATAAGTAGTCGGACATAATTAAACGTTAAAAATTAAAAATGAAATTAATTAAATTTTTAATTTTTAATTTTACATTTTTAATTCTTGAGAGAGGCGAGCGCCCACCTGTGCATTTTATAGTGTTTATTTATGTCCGACTACTTACACCAATCTGCTCAAAGTTTGCAACAATACTTCTTGATTGAAATTTCCTTTAGTAATGTAGGCATTTGCCCCTGCTTCTGCACCTCTTTTTTTATCTTCATCCGAAGCTAAAGACGTAACCAAAATAATCGGTAATTCGCTATACTCTCTATGCTGACGAATCTTAGCAGTTAGCTCTAAACCATCTAAATTAGGCATCTGTACATCTGAGACCACAGCATCAAAAGCGCGAGTTTTTAACTTATTATAAGCATCCAATCCATCCACCGCTGTCACAACTTCATAACCCGCAGCTTCGAGAATCCGCTTTTCTTGAGTGCGAGTAGCAATTGAGTCTTCTGCTAGCAGAATAACTTGCTTTGTCGTGACAGCCTCGCTTCCGGGCTCGGTCAAAGTAAGTAAGGGGGTACGGGATACTGCTTGTTTCCGTATAGATTTAATCAAATCTTGAGGATTTAACACCATACAAACTTCGCCAGTACCTAAAATAGTTGCACCTGCAACGTTGCGAACTCGTTTGAGCAAATGACTTTGGGGTTTGAGTACAACATCCTGTTCATCGATCAGAGCATCTACAAATAATCCCAACCGTTCCTCACCAATTTTTAGAATAATACAAAACATTTGTTTATGATTAGCGATGGATAAGTGTGGATGGGAAGTATTATGGTTGGTATTGCCTTGTCTCTCTCCCTTTTTATTATTCCATAACTGCCATGCTTTATTATTTATTTGAAGCAAGTTTTCAAGTTTAGCAACTGATACTGGATGGTCATCTAAAACTATTGTTTCCCTGCCTTCAAGGGGAAAAATATCAGACTGTGATACCAGTCGAATTGTCTGAACAAATTCCACAGGTAAGGCATAATAAATTCCGTTAACAGCTACAATTAACACATGAGCAGTAGTTAAAGTAGTGCCTAGAGACAGCCGCAAAGTACATCCTTGTCCGACTGTTGATTCTACTTGAATGGTTCCTTTGAGAGCTTCTACATTGCTACGAACTACATCTAAACCTACGCCTCTGCCAGAGACCTCAGTCACAAACGTGCGAGTTGAAAAACCCGAAGAAAAAATTAGGCTTTGAATTTGGTTGGCTGTCATTACAGCGAGTTCTTCTTCTGTGTAAATCCCGCGTTTAATTGCCGTTTTTTTAATTTGTTCGATATCTAATCCTCTGCCGTCATCGATGACTTCAATGATGATATTAGTAGCAGTATTGTAGCCTCTGAGCTGAAGGTTGGCGACACTGGGTTTACCTTTTTGTTCGCGTTCCGCTGGTGTTTCAATGCCATGATCGATGGCGTTCCGAATCATGTGCATCAGAGGGTCTTTCATTTCTTCCAGAATGCGCTTATCGGCTCTGGTTTCGCCGCCTACAATAATTAATTCTACTTGCTTACCTTCCTGTCTGGCTAAGTCCCTAACCATCCGAGGAAATATATTAAAAATAGTAGACAAAGGTAGCAACCGTAAAGTGCGAATTCCTTCTTCTAATTCCCCCGCAATTAAATCTAATCTGGCAGTATCTTCATAGATTTCGGTTCTCAAGCTATTGATGAGAATTACCAAATTTTCTAAACGTTCTTCGGCGTATTGGTGATACTTCTGTAATTGCGCCATTGCACCATTTTGTGCAGAGATATGGGTGGGAGTTTCCACCTGGTTAAGCACAAAGCGATTGAGAAAGGCATCTCGGCTCCAATCTTCGCATAAAGTTGTAATTTCTTCGATTTCGGATAATCGGTGAGCGAGTCGAATTTTAGTAACTGTTAGTTCCCCTGCTTGCGTCATTAAAGCATCAAGGTTTTGCGTGGGAACGCGAATAGTTTCAATGCGGTAAGTGGGAGAAGCTGGAAGGGGCGAGTTTTGCAGTGAGTTTGTCTGCGATCGCGAAGAATTATCCGCTAAACCTGTCTCTACAGAATTAGGGGTCATTTCTAATGAGTTTGTCTGTAATAGCGAAGAGCTATCAGTTAAATTCACCTCTACAGCATTCGCCTCCAAAAGTGAAGAGTTATCGGCTAAAACCGTCTCTACAGAATTTATCGGTGAAAGCAAAAAATTATCGCTTACAATCTCCTCAACATTTTGATTTCTAATTTGTTGTTCCTGTGGCGTGATGGTTTGTTCTTCTACATCTGTCTTTTCATGCTGCTGATTTTCTGAGGTTTCCCTATTCCTCTGCTGTGAAGTGGAAGCGCCCATCATCGAGGCAAGGATATAAAAGGTATTGATACCGGAAGATTCTCCTGTTACGGCTTCATTGACGAGTTGGCGGAGGGCTTCCAAACCTTGAGAAAGGCGATCGCTAATTTCGGGAGTTAAAACTGTTTCGCCTCGTTTGACGCTTCCCAAAATATGCTCCATCTGATGAGCTAATGTTGACACATCTTTAACACCCAACATACCAGCATCGCCTTTGAGTGAGTGGGTTTCTCGCAGCAATTCTTCTAATTTGGCGGAGTCATCTGGATATTTTTCTAAATACAGAAATCCGTCGTCAAGTTTCTGTAAATGCTCTTCGCTTGCAGATTTAAAGACATTCCTTAGTTCTTCATCTTCGATCATCATTTTTGTAATTGGTGATTGGTAATTACTAACATTTAACAAACAGTTAATTAAACTAGAGCTTTAAGAAATAGAGCAGTTTCATTCAGGTTTTGCGTACCGATTTTGACTTGGCGGATACCGCTTGCAGTTTCGGCTGCTGCTGTATTGAGAACTCTCATAGCTTCTACTACTTGCTGAATCGCGATCGCTTGTTGTTGAGCATTGAGCGAGATAGTTTGAACGCTGACAGCAATCTCATCAATCGCTACCTTAACACCACTAAAAGTCTCTGCTGTATCTTGGGATATTTTAGCTCCCTCTTCAAGTGTTTTCGTGCTATCCCTCGTTACTATTTCTGTTGAATGAATTGCTTTCTGGATATCTTCAACCAGAGCATTAATCTTAGTAGCCGATTTCTGACTTCGATCTGCTAGCTTGCGAATCTCAGCAGCAAGAACTGCAAATCCATTACTATGAGTCCCGGCACGTACAGCCTCGATCGCGGCATTGAGTGCCAGCATATTTGTTTGGTTAGCTAAATCGCTAACTAAACTTGAAATACTGCCAATTCGATTGGTTTGTTCGCTCAGTTGGCAAATTTGTGCTTGCATCACTACCATTTTTTGTTTAAGGGCAAGCATTTCTGAGAGCGATCGCGCTACTGTCTGAGTTCCTCCGGAAGCTAAATCTAAGACCTGTTTAGCACCCTCTGCGGCTGCTTCAGCCTGCTGGGCCGCAACTTTTGAGGAAGCCGTTAATTGAGTCATCGTGCTAGTAGTTTGATTCACAGCAGAGGCTTGCTGTGCGGAAATTCGATCCTGTTCTTCGGCAGCAACAGCCATCTCTGTTGAAGTTGCCACAAGGGCATTGAGAGTATGTTTAAATGCAGTCAGAATAGAACGGCTGAAGATAAAGCCAATAGGAGAAGCAATCAATAGTGAAATAACCAATAATATTTTAAAAACAAGCTGGATTTCTGCATAAACTAAATTAGCTTTTTCCCGCTCTTCTTTAGCTACCCGGATCTGCAAATTTATCAACTCTTGAAGCTTGGTAGTTAAAGGGTCAGTATTTTTATATAAAGACCTCTCTAAGGCATCTAATTGAGATGTATTTTGACTTTTTAACACTGGCTCGATCTGTGCTATTTTGCTATTGACTTGAATGAATAAATCCTCGGTCTCAGCAATAATAGCTTCCTCTGCCAAAGTTAAATTAGTATTGTGATAAGCATTCCAACTATCCTGAATGATTATCTGAGCTTTATTAATAGCTTGGAGTGCATCATCACTGGTAATTAAACCCACCTCAGCTTTATTAAAGCTATCGATAATCACGATGGCATAACTGTCTGAAACTTGCTTGATCTGTTGCAAAGGCACAACCCGGTCATCATAGATGGTGGCGATTTGCCGATCTATCCGTTCAAAGGAAGAAATAGAATAAATAGCGATCGCCATCAAAATCATTGCTGGGATTATAAAAAAGCCTAAATAGAGCTTTGTGCTTAATTTCATTATATCAATTAGTAAGGCGATCCAGTTTTAACAAGGAATGGGGGAATTAAAAATGCCAAATGGTAGATATCGCAAGTATCTAGACTACGGCTTTAAGGTCTAGTGCGGCTTCATTTAATTTCTGTGTACCCACTTTAGTTTGACCGATCCCGCTAGCTGTTTGGGCCGCTGCTTGGTTAAGAGAATTCATCGCATCAACCACCTGTTCGATGGCAATCACTTGCTGTTTAGCATTCATAGAAATTTGTTGAGAACTCAAAACCACATTGTTAATTGCATTTGCGACACCTACAAAAGCTTGGGCTGTTTCCTCCGCAATATTTACTCCTGCTTCAACTGTTTTAGTTCCCTGCTCTGTCACCATTACTGTAGAATTAATCGCCATTTGAATATCACCAACCAGAAGATTAATTTTATCCGCTGATTTTTTACTCTGATCGGCTAGTTTGCGAATTTCTGCTGCAACAACTGCAAACCCTTTGCCATGTTCCCCTGCTCGCACTGCTTCAACTGCTGCATTTAGTGCCAGCATATTAGTCTGATTTGCCAGATCGCTTACCAAAGTTGAGATATTACCAATTTGATCGGTTTGTTCTCTCAATTGCATAATCTGTCCTTGCATAGCCGACACTTTAATTTTTAGTGTTGCCATCGCTTCTAAGGTTTTGCCTACAGCTTTTGTTCCGCCTCCAGCCAGGTTTAAAGCTTCTTTTGCTTCATTGGCTGCACTTTCTATCTGCTGTGCAGTTGCTCTTGAAGAGGCACCCAATTCATCCATTGTCGTGGTAGTTTGATTAACTGAAGCTGCTTGCTGAGTTGCCATACGTTCCTGTTCATCCACTGTTGCTGCAATCTCAGTTGAAGAAGTCGCGATCGCATTGATTGCCCGATCAATTGTTTTGACAATACCTGAAGAAATTAACCAAGCAATAAGTACACCAAACAGTACCAAAAAAGCTGAACCTCCTATCAACAAGATGATTAAAAAGTTTAAAGAAGCTTTTGCTTCTGTCATTTCTGCTTTTAGAAGAGATTGTTCAGATTCTGTGAATACAATGCTCAATGCCTCAAATTGATTAATAAATTGAGTCCCTTTTCCTTGGTTAAATAAAGTTAAAGCTTCAGTTCTTTTATTCTGCTTTAATAAAGCGATGATTTCATCACTAAAATCTGCATATTCATTAACAAATTCAACCATTTTGTCTAATCGGGTTCTCTGTTCCGGGTTTTTAATTAGTGGTTTTATGTTATTAGCCGCATTACGAGATAAGTTCAATCCTGTTTGATATTGAGTTATAAAATTATTATCTCTGTTGATTATATAGCCGCGAAAGCTCCGCACTGCTTGATCTGAACCTCTATACATATTGTTAGTATTTATAATAATATTCTGCACCCTCTCAACTTCTTTAAAAGCATAAAATACTTGATTGGCTGTTATGTAAGCTAATACAGACAATGCCAGGTAGATAAATCCCGGAATTGCATACCCAAGTAACATTCGATTTCTCATTCTTAATTGATTAAACATCCGCCGCTTTTCCTTGAGTTAAGTAATCAGGACTTACGCACCCAACCTCATAAACCGGGTTTTTTGACGAAAATACTTCGCCCGTACCCACAGATACTCTCAAAAACCCGGTTTCTAGGACTCCATGCTTAAGTCCTAGTAATCTCATCTGTGAGCTTGACTATGATTATACTTCCGAATCGTTGTTTATACGCGGTAAATATTATCTAGATCGTTAAACCCTTCTGCTTTCTCGTTATCAAAATTAGAACTCCCAAAAAGGCTTGACTTCTCCCTGACGTATCGTATTAGTAGCAGAGTGAGTATTACCTCTGAGTTCGTGATAATACTTGTCTTCCAAAAAGTTAACCGTAATCCCGGAAGGTGCTACTAATTGGCGAAATTTCTCCTGAGTGTAATCTTGACCGTCAATCATTGGGCCGCGAGGGTTAGAAACTAACAATTGACCGTTTACTGCTACAGAGTTAACCATATTGGGCCACCAAGCATAACCGCTGTAACCGAACATCGCTGGAACTTGGATAATGCGATCGTCCGTGAGTTGAAACTCTTTTTTCAATTTTGACAACAGTGGGTTAATTTTTTCCTGTTGCAAATAGAGATTATGCTGAATTAGCGATTTATTATTCAAAGCAGCACGAACAGTTGTTTGGGTGCTTAAATCGCGATTAACGATCGCATCATTGTAGCCTTTTTTAGCTAGTTCTTCCAACAATTTTACTCCCGCTTCTGGACTGACCACCATTAATAATGGTTGACCGGAATTACTGGGAATAAAACTGATGATTTCATCAGCATTGCGAATTAAAAGCCAAGAAGTATCAATGTCAACTGGTGGCCCTTGAACTTGCTGAGCTTTAATAAAATCAACTACCTCTGGATTGAGTGTTGCCGTGCCAGAATTGCCATAATAAACTCGACCCATTGGATATCCAGCCAGGGGCGGTGTTACTTCTAAATTACCATACCCATCTGACCACTGATTGAGAGGATCGAGGCCTCGCGATTGACCGATTTCAAAGGTTCCGAAGTCGCGACCTAAGAGTGATTTACTCTGATTGTCACCTCCCCGTTTTAGCGCGGAATTGAAGGTGCGAATCCCCACTTTGTCGGGAAATTGAACATAGCCAATTTCTTTAGTTTCTTGCAGCCAAATGCTGTCACCCGGAGTGATTTTTGTTTTCGTATCTGTGGGTTCTATTGCTTGCTTAATTTGAGCTACAAAGTCCGAATTTTGCACGCCGCGATCGCTGACATAAATTTCCTTAACTGGTGCTGTATTGGGCGACATAATCCAGGGAGATACTCCCATTTGAATTGTGTCCGCAGCCATTTCTTTGCCATTTTTAATGGCAGTGGCTTTCAGGGCAATTACGCCACTCCAGTTGCGATCGCGAAACTGTTTAGCTTCTACACCCAAGACCATCTCGCGGTCAAAAACTAGCGGCTCTTTGCCGGAAATATCTACAATTCTCCAGCCGTCATTGGTTTTTTGAAAAATATTAACGTGGCGGAGGGAGGCGGTGTCAGCGGTGAGAAATATTTGGGAACCCACAAATTCTTCTGATAGTTTCAAGGTAATGGGAGCTAAATCTTGTACATCGCGCTCTCCATTTACTTTTAGATCTTGCCAATCCGAAATTCCTTTGCGATCGTCATCATCATGATTAAATAGTATTAGCGCCCCGCTAGCAAGAGACCATTTTTCACGTTTTTGTTCGTCTCGCTGGTCAATTATAGCATCTCTGTTTGTATCCCCCAAAAAGGAAAAACCTAGAGGGGGTGTGACGCTAGTTGAGGGGATAGATAGTGGGGTAACAGTGGCGGTTTTGCTAACATTGGCTTTTGCCTGTTTTTCTAACCTATCTCTATTTTTAGCTTCCTCAATCGATCGCGCTAATTGCCATTCATAAGTGGCGATCGCAACGTATCCCTGATATTCGATAGTTTTTTCAATGGCTTTATCCGCTAGAAAAGATTCTTGAGGAATTTGGCGCAAAATTTCGATTGCTGCTTGCCACAAATGTTGCGATCGCTCCCAGGTAGCAGCGTTAGGGCTCGGTATGCGTCCAATTTCCACAGCTTGCCTTGCTAATTTAGCAGCTTGCTGCCAAGTATTATTTGCTTCTTCTTCAATCAGAATGCTAGCTTCAACCGCTTGGAGGTTTCGGCGCGAATTTTCAGACTGTTGGCGCTGGATTTCCTCTCTCCAGGGTTCTGGAAACAGAGTAGGATCGCTATTTTGGGTGAGTTTATTTAGGTCAGCTTTGAGGCGATCGCGAAGTTTGTAAAGTTCCGGTAGCGATCGCGCACTCGGAGTCGTATCTTGAAGCTGGTAGGTTTGGAGCGTTGAGTCGATCGAAGATTGAGCGAGTGTATGGGGGACAGCAACCCAGACGATACCAACCACGACACCGAAGGCATTGACGAGGGCGATCGCAACGTACCGAATCCAGCGCATTAGTTTATCCTCAGCTACTAAGCTAAATCTTAGCAGGATTACGCACTCATAGCCGTTTTCAGTCAGTTAACTGTTAACTGTTAACTGTTAACTGTTAACTGTTAACAAATTTCATGCTTAAATCTAGCCAAGTTGAACGGGTAATAGGAGCACTGGTTGAAATGTAGTCTACTCCAGTTTCAGCTACACTTCTAATTGTTTCTAAGGTAATATTACCAGAGGCTTCAATTTTGATGCGGTTGCTATGCTGACGAACGATATCCACTGCTTGGCGCATTAAGTCAACAGACATATTATCTAACATAATTATATCTGCTTCATGTTTTAAAGCTGTTTCTACTTCTGCCAGTGTTTCTGTTTCTACTTCTACTGTTAAAGGATAGGGAATAGTTGCTCGGATGCGATCGATCGCTTCGCCAATTCCCCCCACAGCAGCAATGTGATTGTCTTTAATCATTACTCCATCGTCTAATCCCATCCGGTGATTTCGCGCCCCACCGACTTGAGTAGCATACTTTTCTAATATTCTCAAACCCGGTGTTGTTTTGCGAGTATCTACCAGTTGTACAGGTAAATCTGCGATGCGATCTACATATTTTTGAGTAAAAGTAGCAATGCCACTGAGACGCATAGCTAAGTTCAATGCTACTCTTTCTCCTGTTAACAAGGCATCAAAATTGCCCGCAATTTCTGCAATGATTTTTCCTTTTTCACACCACTCTCCTTCTGAAACTTGGGGGATAAATTTGACGCTGCTATCTAAAAGGTGAAATACTCTGGCGGCGATCGGTAATCCCGCAATGATTCCTGACTCTTTAACTATCCATTTAGCTGTGCTCTGGATGCTTTGGGGGGGAAATAAAGCGGATGTGGTGCGATCGCCTCTACCGATATCCTCTACCAGCCAACTTTGTAACAGCGAATCTAATACAATCCAAGGAGGAAGCGGAGAAAAAGGTTTAATCATTATTGAAGGAAGAAGGAAGAAGGAAGAAAAAAGTTAACAGTTAACAGTTAACAGTTAACAGTTAACAATTAACAATTAACAACTAACCAAAACACTAAAGCTCTTTTCCTTCATTGCTGGAAAAGAGCCTTAGTTTTATATTATCCTGGCACCGAGCTATTTTTCCAGGCAGTTACCCACCAAGTATCTTCGCCGCAGCAGCGTTTAACATCCGAGTTCGGGATGGGATCGGTGTGGTTCCACCGCGCCATTGGCACCAGGAAAGCTTTTTAAACTTTCAATGCTTTTGGGGCTTGAGCTAGATGCGTTACTTACTTCTTTCTGTTTCAGTAGCCTTACATCTTTTTACGCTTCACCTTTAATAAACTACCAAGTTTTCCCCGCTCTGTCAACCCCTTTTTGAAAGGTTTTTTAAAATTGGCTGAAGTCCTCTCCAATAATAGGTTTTGCCTTGTTTAGCTTAGCTGGCCTAGTAAGGAGCGATCGCTGCTGCGCTTTTATAGGCGCTTTAACCCGATCTTACCTTAGCTAACCTACTAAGGAGGGCTAAGGAGGGAGCGATCGCATCACCGAAGTCCAGCATTACTTGTCAAGAGCTTTTCCCGACTTGGCCCCAGATTTATTCCTACCTACCGACAAGTAAAATGCAAAGCCTTGTTTAGCAGTCGTGGAATCAAGTCCAGTCTGTACAAAACTGCTGACAGGACTCTGAGTAATGCTAGCATCGACAGCATTCCCATTCTCCTGTGTCTCACCTATCTCTTTAATACCATTCCAATTCATGTAAGTATTTTGGAGACAGCGGAAGATTTCTTGATAAATTTGGCTTCTAACGCGATCGCCCCTTTTCCCATCTTCCAGTTTAATATCATCCACAAAAAAGCTAATATTTAATTCAAGATACACCGAAGACTCCTCGTGATTCATTCCGATCATCCTGATTTGCGGTTCTTGCCATTTTTTTCTCGGCACTTTCAACTTCTCTTTGAGCCATTTAATTATCTCTATCACATAATCATCCAAACGAGTTTCGTCAGCTTGAGGATTAGAAATTTTTTGAGATAATCGTTGCGCCCTCCGCTTGAGCAAATTAATCTTTCGTTCCCATTCATCTGAAATGAAGAATTGATCCTCATCCAGCAAGTTAGGATCTCTGAGCCAAATTCGATACCACTCTCTAATTAGCTCAATCAGTCCTTCTTCATTATATTCTTCAAAATTAACAACAGCACTGCGACCTTCCGTTTCCTCGCTAATTTGAAAACCTATGAGTTCTAAAATTGCTTGGTATTCCTGTTGAACATTTTCTCTTTCATCTTGAGTTAAACCTCCTTTTTCAGCAAATTGCACAGTCACAACTAAAGATTCAAGAGCTTGTTCAATTTCCTCTAATTTTAAATTTACTTCTTGTTCAGCCAGTAACCGCAATTTGCCAATTTCTTGTTGTTCCCATAGATTCACATCACTTTCTTCAGCGTTATAGTAATTATCAATCACCTCCAATTTAGCATCTATGTCCCCTAAAGTATCTGGATGAGCTAACACAATTGCTTGCATCAGCTTCTTCGATTCCTCAAAATTACCCTCTGAGGGTATTTCTATTTCGAGAGAGTGATAGTATAAAGAAGTAGGACGACTTAAATTAGTTAGTTTTTGACCCTGCAAAACACTATTGGGAATATAAACATCACAATGATTACTAAATATATAAAGCTGAGTTACCCTAATGCCAATCCGGCGCAGCATTCCAATTGAGCCATCTTCAAGAAGCAAAATATCACCAAATCTAAAAGGAGTATCTATGAGTAAAACAACCCCACTAAAAAAATTAGATAAAATATCCTGAAGTGCAAAACCGAGAACAAAAGTAGCGCCACCCAGTGCTACCCAAATTCCACTTAAATCAACCCCAAAGGAGCTGAGCAAAAGCACACCGCCAACCAGGTAAATAATCACAGGGACAACGGCTGAGAGGATGGGAAGCAAGACATCATCCCACATCGCCTCAGTTTTTTTAGTGTATTCTTTTAGGTAATAGATAAAAACTTCAACAAATAATTGCACTAACCAATAACTAATAGTGGCAATTGAAATCGGTGTTAGGAGATGTTCTAGTGCAGCAAGAAGATCGGCCGACACGAATTTTCCAACAGTAAATTTTAGACTATAAATAGCGCCGACGATCAGGAGGGGATAAGAGGAAACACTTAAGGTAACGAGGGCAATATCCTGCTCAAGTTTACGAAAAATGGGGCGCATAATATAAAACAAGAATATATATAATACTCCTGTTCCCAGAGCGTTAATTAACAAAACAAACAGGAACTTGACCGCTATATTCAGCGTTTCAAATTGATGCAATAGATTTTCTAACATAGAAGTTACTACCTCAAATAAATTACTTTAATTTTTGGATCGGGAACTCAACAATAATTAATATTATTAGCTGGAGCGACTAATAGCCTAAATTCTTCAAATTTGAAATCGATAAATCTATAAAAACTCTCAGAAAAATGGCGAGCGCTCCTAACTATTTTACCTGATTACACTACCAGTTTTAAACCTGGAAGCAATCGCTCTAAGTTTTTCAGTGATTTAGCTTGCCAAGGCATTGTCTTTGAACCTAAAACTATCAATTGAGTTTTCTTTTTCCGCATACCCAGTACAAATTTCGACAGCATACTGATCCCTGAACTATTGAGGAATCCTAATTCTTTTACATTTAATGTTAAGGTTGAGGATGCTAAACTAGCCGCTTCATCAAGCAACTTAACAATTGGAGCATAATCCTTGGGGCCTCCTAGACTGATTTCCCCTTTAAAATAAACTGTTGACGATGCTGGATCGTATTCAACTTTATAGTCCTCACCCTTGACTTCTTGATTGCTCATAAGCTGTCTATTTTTTTTCTTCAGCGGTCTAAATTTATTAGTTAATATTATACAACAATTTGAGCCATTGTAGTAACTAGGATAACTTGTGGATCGGTAGATTTTGTCTCGAATTTCCAGCCTAATTTGGCTGAATAATCATTGATGATGGTCAGCAAGCCTAAGCCAGAAGCTTCATCTTGTTCGGATTCGGCTGCTTTTTCAACCTGCCGAATATATAACTCATTAGGATCTGCCGATAGTAATTCTTCAATAAAAGCTTGAAATTGCTCAACTTTTTCATAAGTAATACTGTTTTTAGTAAAAATGATAGGAGTGACTATCTCTATTTCTTTCACAAAATGAATACCAAACCGAACTCGCTCGTGCCGGCTAAATTCGTTAAATTTCATCGCATTTTCTAAGAGTTCGTTTCCAATATAACTCACAGCAGTTTGTATGGCTTTGATGCGTTCTTCTCCCTGAGCCTCATCTTCATCAATGGGCAAAAGATTCGCGAAATAATTAGCTACAAAATGAGCCGATAAACGATGATTACGCCATATTTGTTCGCTGAGCAGAGAACTTTGAGTAAAGATCAGTTCCAAAGAATTATATTGCGGAAAATCCTCAATAAAATATCCAAAAGATTGGTTCATTTCTACTGCCTAGTTAAGTGAGAAAAAACAGATTCAAGCTTAATTTTTGATAACAAAACGTTCGACTTTTCTCTGGGAATATCAGTTCCCAAAAAAGTTGAATTTCTTCTTTGCCTTCACCGTTTCCTTAACTTCCTCTATAGGTTCCTCTTCCTCCAATGCTTCCATCTCCTCATATTGTTCTTGTTGTTTTATCACCACTAAAGTAATGTCATCAAAAACCTTTTGTAAACCAATGAATTCTTTAAGGTCATCAATTATTGCTTGCTTAATTTCTTCGGCAGAAACCTCCCAATTTTGACTAATAACTTCGCATAGTTTTTCCAGCCCATATTGTTTTTTCTGGATGTTATATGCTTCAGGGATTCCATCCGTATAGAGCACAATTCCATCGCCCTCTTTTAATTCAATCGTAGTATGATTGATAAACTCAATAATTTCCTCATCTAATCCAATGGGAAAACCTAAATTCATCGTATTAATACGTTCAACATGACCTCCTTTTCGCACTACAAGAGTTTCCTCATGCTGACCGCTGATGCTGACTCTACCTTTTGTATAAGTAAGAATGACTAAGGTTAAATTCTTTTCAGAATTCATCCGAGTCACATTTTTATAAATAGTGCGGTTGAGGGCAGCTAAAAATTTAACTGGATCGAGTTCTCGAATTTCTTTAAGAGTGCGGACTGCTGTTTGCGTCATTACCATCAAAATACCACTTTCGAGTCCATGTCCCGTCACATCACCAATTCCAATAGTAACAACACCGTCTACATAAAGAACGTCATAGTAGTCGCCACCTACTTCATCAGCGGGTTCCATAAACCCTGCAATTTCTAAACCTTCAATCGCGTCTAGTTCGTCCGATGTAGGTAGAATCATCTGTTGCATTTGACGCAACATATCTAGCTCTTTAGCCATCCGAAAGTTTTCCGCTTGGAGGATAGCTTCAGCTTCGTTGCGCTTGAGAAGATTTACATAAGCTTTAGAATGATATCGGATACGGGCGATCAGTTCGGCTTTATCGGGGAGTTTAACTATATAATCATTAGCACCTAATGCAAAAGCTTTAGCTTTGATTAGCGGTTCTTCTTTACTAGAAAGAACAATTAGGGGAACATATCTCGTAGGAGCATTTTTTGCTCGCAAAAAGCGCACTAAAACCAGTCCCTCCATTTCTGGCATAACTAAGTCTTGTAAAATGACAGTAGGCTGACACGCTCTAGCCACTTTTAGAGCTTGAGTAGGGTCGTTACAGTAATGAAATGTGATATCTTTTTCGGGAAGCAACATTCGACGAACCGCTTCGCCGATCATTGGCTGGTCGTCGATGAGCAAGACTGTAATCGGATCTTCTATCATTTCTGCTATCATTGAATTCACTTCCTTTTGAGATATTGATCGGAATATAAAAAGTAAGAAGAAGTAACTAACGGTTCATTGCTAATTGCTTAATTAAAGTAGAAGCGATAGCATCTAGGGGTAAAATTTCCACCACAGCGCCTAATTCTACTGCGGCTTTCGGCATTCCATAAACCACACAACTTGCCTGATTTTGGGCGATGGTATGCCATCCTTTTGCCCGTAATAAATTTAGCCCTTCCGCTCCATCTCTACCCATTCCTGTTAGTAGCACAGCAGTGCCTTGCCGATGCCAGTAATGAGCAACACTTTTAAAAAATACATCAACTGAAGGACGATAGGGATAATCAATTGGGTTTTTCGTATAACTTAAGTTGAAATTGGGTTGTAATGAAAGGTGATCGTTTGTCCCGGCAATTAATACCTTTCCTACTTCTAAACGACTACCTTCGGATGCTAGCTCCACGCTCAGAGGGGTTTGTTCATTCAGCCATTCTACCAAACTAGGAGTAAATTGTGCATCTACGTGCTGGATGATAGCTACTGCTGCACCAAAGTTTGCTGGTAAATGAGAAAGGATCTTTGCTAGAGCATTTGGCCCTCCAGTAGAAGAACCGATCGCAACTAAGGGAGGAATGCGGGATGCTAGAGGTGAAAATATAGATTTAGGACTTTGGATAGGGATTCTAGATTTATAAGCTGGTGCTGATTTACCAATTAGTTTACCAATAGTCACTATTTTAGCAAGCAAAGCTTGAGCTGATTCTGGATTGCCGCCAGCTCCTAAAACTGGTGTACTAACGGCATCTAATGCTCCATATCCCATTGCTTCAAATACTTTAGAAGCATTTTTTTCAACGCTAGCTGTTACTACTACAATGGCGCAAGGAGAATTCTTCATAATCTGGCGAGTTGCCTCTACTCCATCCACGATCGGCACGAGCAAATCCATCAAAATTATGTCAGGGGTATCCTGGGCACATTTGCTAACTGCTTCAGCACCATCACGAGCTATCCAAGCCACTTGATATTCTTGGACAGTCATCAAGACGCGCCGTAGCGTCTCTACTGCCATCACCATGTTGTTTACAATTGCGATTCTCATATTATTGGTTAGTTGTTAGTTGTTAGTTGTTAGTTGTTAGGGTTAGGGGTTATAATTATCAGACTTACGCTCATCGTACTGCTGCCTCTTGGCAGTGTGATAAATGGTTTTACATAATTACTAGGTTAGTAGTATTAACACCCAACAATCAACAATTAAACACTAACCACCAAGCACTAACTAATGACCAATCAAATCGTAAACGGCGTTTACCAATGTATCGTCCTGAAAACTAGCTTTCGTTAAGTAATAATCTGCTCCAGCTTCTAAGCCACGTATACGGTCTTCTTCACGGTCTTTATAGGAGACAATAATCACTGGAATTGAACTGAATTTAGGATTATTTTTAATCTTGGTGGTAAATTCGATTCCATTCATGCGCGGCATATCAACATCACTAATTACCAAATCGTAGTGATTTGTAGAAACCGCGTGCCAACCTTCCATTCCATCGACTGCAACATCAACATTGTAACCTTTATTTTGTAACAATTTTCGTTGCATTTCTCGCACGGTAATAGAATCATCCACTACCAGAATACTCTTGGGGCCCTCTACAGCAAATTTATCAGAACTGTTAATAACACGGTTCAATAGACTGTTGTTAAGCAAATTATCAACAGAACGCATCAAGTCAGAAGCATCAACAATTAGGATAGGAGAACCGTCTCCCATTAGAGCCGCAGCACTAATATCCTGAACTTTACCGAGCTGCGGATCTAAGGGTCTTACCACTAAATCGTGTTCGCCCAAAAATCGATCTACCACCAGTCCGTAATAATCTGATTGTTCGCTGATCACAACCACAGACAAAGTATTAGAAGGAGGCGGAGGTTGCTTCAATTCTAAAACTTGATAAGCAGCTACTAAGCCGATATTCCTATTGTCCATAGTGAAATATTGCCGATTTTCCACTGAGGAAATTTCTTCTTTATTCACATTGACAATTTGCTCAATCCGCGCTAAAGGAAAGGCATATGGTTCGCCGGATATTTCTACTAACAGGGTGCGAACAACTGAAAGAGTCAAAGGCAATTGGAAGTGAAAAGTCGTACCTTTTCCCAAAGTAGAACTTGCTCTGACCGTTCCTCCAACTTCGTGCGCCATGCTTTTAGCAATATCTAAACCCACACCGCGACCGGAAATTTCTGTGACTTGTTTGGCGGTAGAAAATCCTGGTAAAAATAGAAATTCCATCAGTTCACTTTCACTGAGCTGAGCTACTATTTCGGGTGTTGCTAGGTTCTTATTAAGAATTTTTTGGCGCAGCCAATCAAAGTTAATTCCTCTCCCATTATCAACGATGGTAATTGATAGCATTCCTCCTCGATGGACTGCTTCTAACCGCACAGTTCCTTCTGCTGGTTTGCCTGCGGCTATGCGCTCTTCAGGAAGCTCAAGACCGTGATCTATAGAATTCCTTAAAATGTGGGTGAGGGGCGCTTCTAGTTTTTTGATAATATCACGATCTACTGGTGTAGATTTGCCAAAAATTTCAAATTTTACTTGCTTATTGAGCTTCCGGGCTAAATCTCGGATCATGCGCGGAAATCCCTGCACACCATCGGCAAAAGGGCGCATATTAGATTGGATTACTTCCTGATAGAGGCGATCGGAAAGATTGCTAGTGCGACGGGCATATAATTCTAATTCGATCAGGCGATCGTTCAAAATCTGACGGCATTCTCGCTCTTTTGTTCGAGCGGCTTCTAAATAGCTCTCTGTATCTTGATGGTGATTAACTGTTAAATTTTGTTGAAAAATTTCTAAAATTTTCGATAATTCTAGTTGCCGTTTCTTGAGAATAGTTAGGGAATCTGCAAAAGGCTGAAGCCAATTTGCTTCGATTAGAGATTCGCCAGCTAAACCCATGATCCGATTTAAGTTTTCGGCACTTACTCGTACAACGCGATCGCTAGCACTACTATCTGCTGCGGGCAATTTTGCTTGCTCTATATAGCCAGATATTGGATTAAGAATGGAGTTAGTTTCATCGAACTTATTTTCAGTATTTGGTTGTGTTTGGATATTACCGGGAGTAGCCACAACGATTTCTTGTTTTTGTATGGCAATTGTTTGTACCTGATTTTTCTGCTGTGAAGGCAAGCTTTGATCCCTTTGAACTGATGGGGTTCCGGGTGTCAAAAGAGCATAAATTTCCTCTCTGGTAGTTTCAATATCCTGCTGATTTTCCTTAACCCAAATTTGTCCTTGCTGACTGATATTTGTCAGCAGATCGACTCCATGCAGTAACACATCAACTCCCTCTGCTTCCAGAGTAATCTTTTCGTTTTGTGCTGCTACAAAACAGTCCTCCATAACATGAGCTAAATTAACAGCAGCATCCAGGGCAACAATACGTGCAGCTCCTTTAACAGAATGGGCTGCCCGCATCAAAGACTCTAAAACTTTAGGAGAGCCTGGTTGACTTTCCAGAGCTAGCAGTCCCTC
Organism: Kamptonema animale CS-326; assembly: GCF_028330895.1. Lineage (NCBI taxonomy): Bacteria > Bacillati > Cyanobacteriota > Cyanophyceae > Oscillatoriales > Microcoleaceae > Kamptonema > Kamptonema animale. The sequence continues at coordinate 17,756 of NZ_JAQMUA010000467.1, forward strand.
GCTTAAAACAGCGGCTTGGGCCTCTACTTCCAGCTTGAATAACTCCACCATTGAAGTGTCACCGATGGTTGATATCTCATCTAGCTCTAGAGCATCTTGACTATATTTAGTAACTGTTACTTGTTCATCTCTGAGATCTTCTGGATTAGAAATGGGGGAAGATTTTATAGCAGCAGGTATATTAGGGGAAACTGTTATCTGTTGGCTATTACTATCATCTTCTAAACCTACTTCTAAACTTGGGATTTCTGATTTTGTAGGCAAACTTTTAAATTCTACTTTTGGCTGAGCAACTGATTGTGCGCTTGATGTAATTAGAGTGTCAATACTATTTGTAAGTGTAGCGATATTTTCTTGATTTTCTAAAATCCAACTCTCTAAAGTTTCTTCCTTGAGGTGGCTAATATTGAAGAGTAAATCAACTCCTTCTAGTAGTAAGTCAATTTCAGTATTACCTAGTATAAAGCTTTGCTTTTGGACGCGATCGAGGCAATTTTCTATAATTTGAGCCAGGTTAATAGCAGCATCAATTTCAACAAGCCTAGCGGTTCCTTGAATCGCATTAACAACACGCATTAATGGCTCCAACTTTTGACCAGACTGCGGTTCAGTTTTCAGAGAGATGAAACCCTGATTTAATATTGCTATTTGGGCTTCCACTTCTTGCTGGAATACATCTAGCATTGTACTCTCGCTCATAATATTCTCCTATTTAAGGTATAAAACAATAAATCAGCATCGAGGTAATTCACCTTATGCCCCTGCCACAAAATCACCCCTTTTGTATAAGCTTCTGATGCTTTTGAAATCACTACGGGTGTATTTTGTAATTCTCCGAGCTGGAAGCGATGAATACCGCAAACTTCGTCAACGATAAAAACCCAGCGATTATCTTTTTTTGCCACAACTATCATCCTTTTAGCCGCAACAGAAGTAGGACGTTCTGAAGAGTTAACGTTAGCTTGCAGGTCAAGAAGATGTCGGAGAGAAACACACATTAGAATTTCACCTCTAATGTTGACCAAACCCATAAAAAGTTCGCTGTTGCGGTGAGGTAAGGTATGAATGACACAGGGATCTGTTACTTCCTGAAGCAACCTTACTGGCACAGCGAACCATTCACCGCCTAGAAGACAGATCGCAACTGATACAGTTTCTCCCGAAGGAACTATCGTCCCGCCAAGTGGTGTTTGAGAATGATCGGGATGACTTTTTGCTAGTACCTCTGTCCACTCATTTACATACTCTGGTGGCGCTTCCCTTTCTAATAAACTGCGTCCAGCCGCAGAATAAACGGGGCAGTTCCGACAGTGTATTACTGCTTTGAGTTGCTCGCAGGAACGATCGCCCTCAACTCCTATTTTGTTCCAGCAATCATTACTCATTACTTTCATTTCTACCTAATTTACTGTAGAATCATTATCTCTAACCAACATTAAAACCAGAGACTCGCTGACGTAAGCCTTGTGCCGTTTCATTCAAGTCTGCGATCGCACTGTTAATCTCACGCAGAGATTGAGTAGTTTGCGAAGAAGCTTCACTTAGCTGCACCATTCCTTCACTAATTTGATTTGCCCCTTCTGACTGTCCTTCCATGCTGGTACTGACCTGTTGAAAGCGAGGAGTTAAGGTTTGTACTTGCCCAATAATCGACTCTAAATTTGTGCCAATATTACGGACATCTTCCACACCCCGCTCTACATCTTTAGTAAACTTATCCATTTCCATTACCCCTGTTGAAACTGAACTTTGCATCTCTTTTACCGTATTTTCAATATCTAATGTCGCCACTGCTGTCTGATCGGCTAAGCGGCGAATTTCACGGGCAACCACAGCAAAACCCGTTCCGTACTCCCCAGCTTTTTCCGCTTCAATGGCCGCGTTAAGCGAGAGTAAATTAGTTTGATCCGCTACTTTTGTAATAGTAGTAACAATGCTGTTAATATTATTAGCTTTATCACTAATTGTCCCCAGTTTTGAGGAAATCGTATTAGTTGCCTCTGCCAATATCCGCATAGTTTTTTCCATCTGTATTAATTCTTTTTGACTATTCACCGTCCCCTGAGCCGTAGCTTGTGATGTATATTCAACTTCATCCATAGTCTTCACCAGTTGTGAAGATGTTGCAGCAATCTCCTTGATTGTGGCAGCTATCTCATTAGTGGAGGCCGCCTGTTCAGTCATGGTTGCTTCAAGTTCTTTCCCAGAAGCTGCGATTTGGGTGCTAGAGCTAGTAATTTTAATCCCTGCTTGCTGTACCTGTTGAATTAATGCACTCAAGTTTTTCGCTAGGTTAAAGATCATATATGCCACCACTAGGGCTATGGCTGTAATGGCTATAGATGATAAACGTATTAACTTAATCGCTCCTTCTGTTTCCTCACTCAGCGATTTTAAAGATTCTTGCTCGATTTGGGTAAATTCTTCATTTATTTTGTCGAATTCTCCTAAATTGTTTTTCGATTCTGCCAGATATGTAGTTACCGCCTCTTGTAGCTTACCTTCATCTCTCAAACGGAAAGTTCTTTTCGATAGTTCTTCAAATTGATTTTCTAGCTCTATCATCTTAGTGAATTTTTCTTTTTGTTGTGCATTGGAATTGTCTGAAATTAGTATTTCTACCTCTTTCCTAGCTTCCAAATACAGATTTTTCTGGTTCTCAAAAGATTGTAAAGCACCCTCAGCATTTCCCACAAGTAAATAGCCGCGAACTTGTCTAGCCATCATCGAAGCTCTCAACATCATTTCCTTTGTCCCTAGAAGCGTATTCCGCCCTATTCTTGTGTGTTTATAAAGTTGAAGTGAGCGAGAAGCATTTACATATACTAGCCCACTCAACAATATGAATAATATTGCAGGAATCGAATAAGTAAAGACGAGGCGTGTACGGAAGTTCATTTTGTCAAACCTGATAATTTACCTGGGGAGTTTAATGGCATCAAACTCTACATTTGTATTGATTTTTTTAAAGTTACGCAGTTGCAACTTTAAAATGAGAAATTTCATGACGCAAGCCTTGTGCCGCCTCATTTAATTGGCTAATAGCACCGTTAATCTCACGTAAGGATTGAGCTGTTTGCGATGAAGCTTCACTGAGCTGCACCATTGCCTCGCTAATTTGCTGCGCCCCCTGTGACTGCCCTTCCATGCTGCCTGTCACCTGTTGAAAGCGAGGAGTTAGGTTTTGCACTTGGTCAATAATTGTATCTAATTTTATACCAATATTACGAACATCTTCCACTCCTAGCTCTACTTCTTTGGTAAACTTATCCATTTCCATTACCCCTGTAGAAACAGCACTTTGCATTTCTTTGACCATATTCTCGATATCTAATGTCGCCACTGCCGTTTGGTCAGCTAAACGGCGAATTTCACGCGCCACCACCGCAAACCCAGTTCCATACTCTCCAGCTTTTTCGGCTTCAATGGCCGCATTTAATGAGAGTAAATTTGTTTGATCCGCTACTTTTGTAATCGTAGTAACGATGCTATTAATGTTATTGGCTTTATCGCTAATTACTCCAAGTTTGTTAGAAATGCTCCCTGTAGCATCTGCCAACTTCCGCATCGTTTTTTCCATCTGCATCAAATCTTTTTGACTCTCACCAGCCGACTGTGCAGTTATATTAGATGTCTGTTCAACTTCATCCATTGTTTTTACCAATTGTCCAGAAGTGGTAGCAATTGCTCTGGCTGTAGCGGCTACCTGATTGGTGGAAGCAACTTGTTCGGTGATGGTTGCTTCTAGTTGCTTGCCTGAAGCTGCAATTTGGGTGGCAGAAGAGGTAATTTGAATTCCGGATTGTTGAACTTGGCGGATTAATGAATTCAGGTTGTCAGCCATTCTAACGAAAGCAATCTGTAATTTTCCAATCTCATCCTTAGTATTCTCAAAAACTTCCACTTTCGCGCTCAGATCTCCAGTAGCCACCTTTTCTGCTTGTCCTTGTACCTGAGCAACTCTGCTAATTATTCCCTCTACAATTTGGGAAATTAGAAATCCTACCGTCAAAGCTATAGCTAAAGCTATTATGGGAACGACTACAGATGCAGATTGTATGTAGCTCAGAGCATTTTTTGTATTTCCAATATCTTCTGCCAATATGTCTAGCTGTTCTTGGCGAAATTCCCGGAGCAATTTGTCGAATTCTTCAAGAATGTTTTTAGATTCTGCCAAATACGAATCTACTGCCTGTTTTTGCTGACCTTGATCTTTCAGAACGAAAGTTCTTTTAGCTAACTCTTGAAACTGATTTTTGATTTCAAGCATTCTTGCAAATCTTTGTTCCTGTTCTCGCTCTCCTATTATTTTGATGATCCTTTGGGCGCGGTTAGCTGCCTCCTCAAAATTATTTTCTTCTTTATCAAAAGATTGTAAAGCACCCTCAGCATTCCCAACCAGTAGATAACCCCGAACTTGCCTAGCCATCAACGAAACCCTCAAAATCATATCATCGGTTTCAATAATCATATTTTGGGCTGTATTTACACTTTGGAAAGTTTCCGCTGTTTGCCGACTATTAAAAAAAACCATTGTGGCAAATATGATGAACACAATGGTGGGTATTGCATATCCAACGAGTAGACGTTCTCTTAATTTTAAGTTTCCAAACATTTAATTTTGACCCAATTTTTATTATTTGTCAGTTTTCAGGAATTAGTCAAACTTTATCAGTTTAGCTGACTAATGTCTACTTATCTAAGGCTTTTGCAGGCGCTGGATACGTTGCCGTAAGACCGCTGCTCTAGCAAGATCCCCACTCTGTTCTTTAAGTAAAGCCAGATGCAGGAGTGCGTCAGAGTTGTTAGGTTCAAGATAAACTGCTTTTTGAAAGCATTGCTCTGCCTGATTTTCCATCCCTTTAGCTTGATAAACTTGCCCTAGTAAGATATAAGCCTCAACGCTGGTACTGTTTTCTTTGAGATAAGCTTCGCAAATTCTACCAGATTCGCTTAACTGTCCTGTATCGGCTAACTTCCGTGCATTTTCAAGGTTGGAAACTGGCAGGTTAATTAAGTTTTGACCAGGAATTATTTCTTTAGCAGATATTTTTTGAACGTTCGAGAAAGCAGTTCTCAATTCTGTAGACTCCTGATTTGGGAGTGTAGCGTTTTGTCTTTTGACTCTGAGATCGTTCTCCCTGAATTGAGGAAAGTTGTTTTTTCGCTCTGAGCGAGGACTAAAATCTGAGGTAGATGTTAAGTGCTTATTTCTAATTTGCACTCTTTCTTCATTTCTCGCTTCGCCTTTATTTTTGTCTTTTTTTTGGTAGGCAAAAGCAAAAGGATGTTGTACTGAGACAAACGAAGATGCTAATATCTGTGCTTGCTCGGCGTGTCCTAAAAACAGCAGCCCTTCATTTTTCAATAAACTATTTAAAGTGCCAATTGCTTTAGCTCTAGCTGCATCGTCGAAATAAATTAAGACGTTGCGGCAGAAAATGACATCATAAGGATTTTTGCCGATCCTAAAATTAGGAGCAACTAGATTTCCCTGCATGAAATTAACAGCATTTCTAACTAGATCGCGCAAGTGATATTTATTGCCAATTTTGGTAAAATAGAGGTTCTGAAATTCTAGATTTTTTACGCGAAATGAATTGGGGCTGTACGCGGCTTCTCGCGCTTTATCTAAGGATATTTTACTAATGTCTACGGCATCAATTTGAAATTGGTTAGGTGTCAAACCTGCCTTAAGGAGGGTCATAGCAATTGAGTAAGGCTCTTCTCCCGAAGAACAGGGTACGCTGAGTACGCGCAAGATGGGGTGATATTGCGTTGGTTGCCACTCTGCTTTGACGTAGCTCTCTAAAAAAGTAAATGGTTCCCAATCTCGAAAAAACCAAGTTTCCGGTACAATTAATAATTCAATTAGTTCTTCTAATTCTTGGGTTGATATTTGCAATTGCTGTAGATAAGTTTGTATATCGGGCGAATCCTCAGCTAGCATCCGTTTTTTTACAGCTCTGGCAATTTCCTTAGAGCCAAGAATGCTGGCAGACCAACCCAATTTATCTTTCAGGAGTGACTCAATTTGAGCTTGGAGCGTTACGGTCATCGTTCTTTCCTGCTAGTAAATATTGATGCTGGGGATCTGACAGCAGGTATTCTAGCCTAATACGCTGAATCATACCTTTATCATCCATAATCATTTCTCCTAAATAACCAGCAGCTTCATTTAAGTGGGTGGCGGCATCTACGAGCTCGCTATCTGGCTTATTTAATGTTTCCGTCACTCGTTCCGCCATCAATCCAATACAACGCTTAGCGTTATCTTTCCCAACGTAATTTACCATGATAATTCGAGTGCTTAAGTAGGAGCAACTTGGCTGTCCTTGAATTAAATGGCACAGATCGATGACTGGTACAATCGCAGAGCGATATTGAAACATACCTGCCACATAATCAGGCATTTGGTGAGTTTTCCTAAGAATTACTCTAGGTATAACTTCAACTACCTGAGAAGTATCAAGTGCGTAAAGGTTTTTACCTACATAGAATAGTAGCATTAGCATTGGCAGCACCTCTCGATCGCAGAATATCAATATTTACTAAGACGACTAAAAAATATGAGAGATTTACTCTTTTCTATACTTTTGCCCGCCCTCTAAATTTTACAAAATATTCTAAGAACCCCATGACCATAAGTTATTTTTCATAGGAGAAATAACAGGATAGTTCCGTTTATTTCTCCTGCTCGTAATTTTAATGTAAAAATAACCGCTCTTTAGCTCGCGCCGAATCTTGTATCCTTCTCAAATCCGGCGCTCGCCCATTCACTTATCGTTACTAACTAGAGGAGTTTATCTCCCGTAAATAAAGGTCGATTCTTTTTTAGCTTAGACAGATTATTTTTAGCCACTAAATTCTCAGGATAAATCTTCAGCACTTTTTCATAGACTTGTTCGGCACTATCGAGATTTCCCAATAAAACATGACACCGCGCCAACCGCGTATGAGCATCAGCATTTTTGGGGTCTAACTCAATAATCGAACTATTTATTTTCCTGGCCTCTTCTCCCCAATTGCCAGATTTGGCTAAAACCGTAGCTTTGTCAATTAGCTTGGAAGATTTGTCAGCACGACTAGCCATATAAAGCTTTGCTCCGTTTACAATTTCAAAAACGCCGCATCAATACCCTGTTCTCTCCTAATCTTACCATCTTTTTCAAACCACGCAACCACTTGTTTGACTGTTAAATTATCCATTGACTCCCCAGTTTCTAGGGAAATCTGCTTTAGGGGTCGCAAAGATGAAATCACCAAATTTGTAAAAAAGCTCTTAAAACTAGCATCAACTTCTATTTCTTGCTTAATATTTTCATCCTTCTCAATCCAATCTGCTACCTGCTGATTCGTTACGGCTTCCACAGTTAAACCTGTTTCTTCTGCTATTTGTTTAAGCACCCTCAAAGCATAAATCGCTAGCCGTGTCGAAAATTTTTCTTTTGCTGAGAGCAGAGCAATATCGACTTCTGCACACTCTGCTGCTGTTAAAAATTGCGCTAAAGGTTGCATCGTAATTCGATCTTCGGTAATTAGTAATGGATATAGATATGATTGTGAACTGTTGGCACTTTTCGCTCATTTACTGGTAATCAAATAACCGCACCGATGTTCACCATTAATAATCCAGTGAGTCCGCTGTACCGTACAATCTGGCAGCACCTCTGCAAACATTTCTAACTCATTACCACAGACGCTGGGGAAAGTCTCAGCAACATTAGAAATTGCACAATTATGTTCCATAAATATAAATTTATTTCCCGCACCTTGATTCTGAGTATCGCTAGCATCTACAGGATAGCATTCAGCCATGTAGCCCTCAATCCTGCGAAGTTCTACCAACCTCGCTACCCGTTCTTCTAAAGAACCTTTTCCCACCAGACGGCGATATTCCATCGCCTTGCGTTCCCATTGTTTTTCTAACAATGCGATCACACCCTCACGGCCCACAGTTTCCGCTAAAGTATCAAGAAGGGAAACTGCAAACTCGCCATAACGGTTAGGAAAGCGATCGCGCCCTTGAGTCGTCAATTCATAAATATGCTGGGGTCGTCCCATCCCTACCTGTAGCGATTGATACTGAATCAACCCTTCAGTTTCCAAGTCCTTGAGGTGGCGACGAATTGCCTGCGGACTTACATCCAGAGACTCCGCCAACTCTAGGGCCGTCCCCTTACCTTCCCTAAGCAAATATTGCAGGATATCTTGTTTCGTGGAATGCTGCTGAGTAGTCGTCATCATCTTGTTTACAAAAATATACAGGATTTACACATTTTGACGAAAATACGTCATTGCGAGCCAAGCGTTGGCATAGCCAGCCTGTTAGGGCTTAGCAATCTCGTTGCGGCTGGGATTGCTTCGCTTGGCTCGCAATGACAAGTAATCCCTGGTAACTCTTAATATAATCTCTTTGACTTTGACAAGATCGCTGTTGTTAATGTAGCTTAAAATATACTTAAGCAACAAATCTGTTGTTTAACCCAGAGCCTTCCCCAAGAACAAGCTCTACCCAGACGGCCTTCACCGTCTGCCATCCGCAGAGAATCGTCCAGAACACTAGAGAACACAAGATAATGAGCGCTACCGTCCAAACCTTAGTCAATCAGCCCTATAAATACGGCTTTGTCACCGAAATCGAGTCAGACACCATCCCTCGCGGCCTGAGCGAAGATGTTGTCCGCCTGATTTCCTCCAAGAAAAATGAGCCGGCCTTCATGCTGGAATTTAGGCTTAAGGCCTATAGGCAATGGCTGAAAATGACCGAGCCCACTTGGCCCCACGTCAGCTATCCGCCCATCAATTACCAAGAAATCATTTATTATTCGGCACCCCGGCAAAAACCTAAAAAGCTGAATAGCCTCGAAGAAGTTGACCCAGTTTTGTTAGAAACCTTTGAGAAACTAGGTATTTCCTTGTCTGAGCAAAAACGGCTCAGTAACGTTGCCGTTGACGCAGTTTTTGATAGCGTTTCCGTGGCTACCACCTTTAGAGAAAAACTCGCCAAAGATGGCGTAATTTTCTGTTCGATTTCCGAAGCAGTCAAAGACTATCCCGAACTAATAGAAAAATATCTCGGTAGTGTTGTCCCCGTAGGTGATAACTACTTCGCCGCCCTCAATTCCGCCGTATTTAGCGACGGTTCCTTCGTCTATATTCCCAAAGGCGTAAAATGCCCGATGGAATTATCTACATATTTTCGCATCAATAATGGCGATTCTGGGCAATTTGAACGCACATTAATTATCGCCGAAGCAGGCAGCAGTGTTAGCTATTTGGAAGGCTGCACCGCCCCGATGTTTGATACTAACCAATTACACGCCGCTGTTGTAGAATTGGTAGCATTAGATAATGCTGACATCAAATATTCAACCGTACAAAATTGGTACGCCGGCGACGAAAATGGTAAAGGCGGCATTTACAACTTTGTCACCAAGCGGGGGTTGTGCCAGGGAGTCAATTCTAAGATTTCTTGGACGCAAGTTGAAACCGGTTCGGCAATTACTTGGAAGTATCCCAGTTGCGTGCTCGTCGGTGACAATTCTGTGGGAGAATTTTACTCAGTAGCCCTCACCAATCACAAGCAGCAAGCTGACACCGGTACTAAGATGGTGCATATTGGCAAAAATACCCGCAGTACGATTATTTCTAAGGGGATTTCGGCGGGAAAATCATCCAATAGCTATCGTGGTTTGGTGAAAATGGGGCCCAATTCTAAGGGTTCTCGGAATTATTCTCAGTGCGATTCCATGTTGATTGGCGATAATGCTCAAGCGAATACTTTCCCTTATATTCAAGTGCAAAATCACACCGCTAAAGTTGAACATGAAGCTTCTACCTCCAAGATTGGAGAGGATCAATTGTTCTTTTTTGCACAGCGAGGAATTTCCCCAGAGGACGCTATTTCAATGATGATTAGCGGATTTTGTAAGGATGTTTTCAACCAATTGCCGATGGAATTTGCTGTGGAGGCCGACAAGTTATTGAGCTTGAAGTTAGAAGGCAGTGTTGGTTAATTGTTGGGTGGGCTTTGCCCACCTTCATCTTAGCAAGGTTGATGGCAATGAACACAGAAAATATGGGGATTACTTACGCAGAAATTGAATTGATTAGTGGCGACGATGTAGTATTGCATCGGAGAGGCTACATTCAAAAAGACCAGATTAGAACCGTTACGGTTAGAGCATTGGTAGACAGTGGGTCTTCCATGTTAGCCATTACTGAAGCAGTAAAAAATCAGCTAAATTTGTTAAAAATTGATGAAAAGCAAGCTGAATTAGCGGATGGTTCGATAGTCCGATTAGAAATAGTCGGGCCTGTGGAAATCAGGTTTGAAAATCGTATCACAACTGTGAGAGCGATGGTTGTCCCTAATAGTAATATTGTTTTACTGGGGGCAATTCCGATGCAGGATATGGATGTTTTGATTGACCCCAAGCGGGAACAATTAATTGTCAATCCAGAAAGTCCTGATATTGCTAGAATGCTTCTTAAGTGAAGTAAAATTGAACCGCAAAGGCGCACAAGGCGCAAAGGAGAAAAAAAGAAAGATGATTGTTGAAAATAGTCAAGTTATATTGTCAGTGCGGAATTTAACTGCTGATGTTGATGGGACGCAAATCCTTAAAGGTTTGAACCTAGAAATTAAAGCAGGTGAAATTCACGCGATTATGGGGCCAAATGGTTCTGGTAAAAGCACTTTTTCTAAAATTTTAGCTGGTCATCCCGCTTATACGGTTACGGGTGGCGAGGTAATTTTCTTAGGACAAAATATGCTGGAATTATCACCACAAGAACGCTCTTTAGCAGGTGTATTTTTGGCTTTCCAATATCCCTTGGAAATTCCGGGAGTGAGTAATCTTGACTTTTTGCGCGTAGCTTACAATTCCCGTCGCAAGCATCAGGGATTAGAAGAACTTGATACTTTTGATTTTCAAGATTTAGTAGAGCAAAAGTTGGATATTGTCAAGATGAATCCCGCTTTTCTTGACCGCAGCGTGAATGAGGGTTTTTCTGGCGGCGAGAAAAAGCGCAATGAGATTCTGCAAATGGCGCTATTAGAACCGAAATTAGCAATTTTAGACGAGACTGATTCGGGTTTGGATATCGATGCGCTGAAAATTGTCGCAACTGGCGTAAATCACTTAGCAAATGCTGAGAATGCCATGCTAGTAATTACCCATTATCAGCGGTTGTTAAATTACATTGTCCCCGATTATGTTCACGTCATGGAAGGCGGGCGAATTCTGACTACTGGTAATAAAGATTTGGCGCTGGAATTGGAAGCACGCGGTTATGATTGGGTAGTAGAAGCTGAAGCATCAGAGGTGGCGGCGCGATGACTACACAAGTTATTAATCGAGAAAAGTTTTTACCTAATTTAGTTAGTCAGTTTCGCCAACTTGGTAAAGGTAAGCGTGAAACTTGCGCTTACGGGTTAAACGATTTGCGGGATATAGCAACAGAGTACGTGCTTGCTGCTGCTTTTCCAACTACGAAAGATGAGGAATGGCGGTTTACAAATTTGTCGCCGTTGTTAGAAATTCCTTTTCAGGTAGCTGAAAATAAGCAGTTAGATGTTGGTTTGTCTGATATCACTTTACCCGTCAGCTCTAAGGAGGATTTGCCATTACGATTAGTATTCGTCAATGGTTATTATGCCCCCCAATTATCCAGCGTTCAATCCTCCCTACTGCCAACTTTGGCACTAGAGTTTTATGCCGGAAATCTATCTAATGCACCGGGGCCTTACCATGCTCGAATTAGAGAGCATTTGAGTAAGCACCAGCAGCAAAGTGAAGTTTTTTCTGCTCTAAATATAGCGGGTTTAGTGGATGCGGCGGTGGTATTTGTACCCCAAAATAAGGCGATTGATACTCCGATTCATTTGCTATTTTTTACTATTGCTGGTGCAACTCCAGTGATGTGCCAGCCACATTGTTTAGTAATAGCTGAACCAGGTAGTAGTATCACATTGGTTGAGGATTATGCAACCATTGGCAATGTTTCTACTTTCACGAATGCGATGACAGAGATAGTAGTTGGTGAAAATGCTACTGTTAATCACCTTCGCATTCAGCGGGAAGGTGGAGATGCCTTTCATATTGGCAAGAGTACGATATCGCAATCTCGGCATAGCCGTTATACCTGCCATGCTATTAGTTTGGGCGCGAAAATATCGCGGCATAATTTAGAAGTTACTCAGGCAGGTGAGGGAACTGAGACAACGCTAAATGGTTTAACCCTAATTGGCGGCGAACAGTTGGCGGATACTCATAGTGTAATCGGTTTTAATCATCCTCATGGCATGAGTCGCCAATTACATAAGTGCATTGTTGATGATAAAGCTCATGCTGTATTTAACGGCAAAGTTTTTGTTCCTAAGCTTGCACAATTGACTGATGCAGGACAGCTAAACCGCAATTTATTGCTATCACCAAAAGCACGGATTGATACTAAGCCCCAGTTAGAAATTGTTGCGGATAATGTTAAGTGTTCTCATGGTGCAACTGTCAGTCAATTAGAGGATGATGAGATGTTTTATCTGCAAAGTCGCGGTTTAGATGAAACAACCAGTCGGCATTTGTTAATTGATGCCTTTGCAGCCGAAATTCTCAATCAGTTACCTGTGGCTGCGGTGCGGGTAATGCTGGCTCGTATTGTAGCGAGTCGTACTTAATTTTCCTCCCTGCTAAGCTGTCAACCCGCCGGGTTAAAACCCCCGTCTCATCGCTAAAATCCTTTTAAGACGACTAAACATCAAGCGATTTTTAACTAAAGTTTTCAGTCGGTTTCAACCGACTTTAACTATTAGACGGGGGTTTTAACCTCCGGCGGTACTGAAGCATAAAGTTTTAATTCCTCATTACCTATTACCAAAAAAAATGACTATTACTCAAGAAAAAACCCTAGCATCTAAAGTTCGCCCCGACTTCCAAATTTTACAACAGGAAGTTAATGGTCAACCGCTGGTTTATTTAGACAATGCAGCCACCTCTCAAAAACCTCTAGCTGTCCTCAATGTTCTCCGGGATTATTACCAGCAAGATAATTCTAACGTGCATCGAGGAGCGCATACACTCAGCGGTAGAGCCACAGATGCCTATGAAGCGGCGCGAGACAAGATTGCTGCCTTTATAAATGCCGCTTCTCGTCAAGAAATCATCTACACCCGCAATGCTAGTGAAGCGATTAATTTAGTCGCCTATTCTTGGGGATTTAGTAATCTAGAACCAGGTGATGAAATCATCCTTTCAGTGATGGAACATCACAGCAATATTGTCCCTTGGCAATTTGTGGCAAAAAGGACAGGCGCGGTGCTGAAGTTTGTAGAACTTACCGACACCCAAGAATTTGATTTAGAACTATTTAAAAAGCTAATTTCAGACAAAACTAAATTAGTATCTGTAGTTCACATTTCTAATGCTTTAGGCTGTATTAACCCAGTTAAAGAGATTTGCAAAATTGCTCATCATTACGGCGCAAAAGTTTTAATTGATGGTTGTCAAAGTTTACCACATTTGAGCGTAGATGTGCAAGAAATAGATTGCGATTGGCTAGTAGCTTCTGGTCACAAAATGTGCGCTCCTACAGGCATTGGGTTTCTTTACGGCAAGTTAGATTTATTGCGGTCAATGCCTCCTTTTATGGGGGGTGGTGAGATGATTGCCGACGTATTTCTCGACCATTCTACCTATGCCGATTTACCCCATAAATTTGAGGCGGGTACTCCGGCAATTGGAGAGGCGATTGCCCTGGGTGCAGCCGTCGATTATTTAACTAACATTTGCATGG
>NZ_JAQMUA010000468.1:0-10569 GCF_028330895.1 Kamptonema animale CS-326
AACTTTAACCGCCTAGAAGGCGACGTTACGGGGTTCGTGCGTAAGTCCTACTTAAGCTATTGCTATTGCTTCGCTTCGCTCGCAATGACAGTTAACAACTAACAGTTAACAGTTAACAACTAACAACTAACAACTAACAACTAACTATTAACTAAGATATCAAATTTCATCAGATAGAGCAGAGTCCGACGAAGATATGCTAATTCTTTGTCATTTTTAGCATAGCGTCTGAGAATTTCACCCACACTCACAGCGCCCTCTTGTTTAATCGCATCCACAATATCTATCTGAATACTAACAGGTATTCTCCTTTCTGAACCAAAGCTAGTTATCCACATATTCTGGATTTCCTTCAAGCGTTCCGGTGTCGCCATCTTACCTAAACTAATTACCATTTCATTGCTGAGGTTTTTACTGGGATAATGGCTGAATGGCCTAAATGGATCGTCGCAAAGTGGATAAGGTGGCCTCTCTGATTTTAAAGGCATAGATTCCGGCATGGTAGCCCGTACTTCTGCTAATTCCTTCCACAACTGCTCATAAGCAGCAATTACCACTTTCCAATCATAAATTTCCTTGACGCGCTGCCGCCCATTTTCTCCCATCTTGCGCCTTAATTCACTACTAGCAATTAATTTATTCAATGCCTCTGTACAGGCATCAATATTAACTGCTGTCATCATCGAAGTATGGCCCATATAAGTTGGCCAATTTAAGCTGTTATCAACATAGTTGATTGTCAAATCTAAGCAAGAACCTGCTGCGGGACTCACGGTGGGAATTCGGAAACCATCTATTTCATGCCGGACAGATTCTTTGTAGCCGTTCCAATCTGAAACAACTGCTGGCAAACCATTTGCCATTGCTTCAATTGGTGTCAGCCCAAAACTTTCTTGAATGTTGTCTGATAAGGAAATAAAAATATCAGCAACCGACCAGATATTTGCTCGAATTTCCGGTTTGCGCCCGTCTACAAAAATATGATTTACTGAGGGACAAAAAGCCTGAGCACTACTTTTAAAGTCTGGTTCTTCTCGCGGATCTTCAATCCAACCAGCCTGGATTAAATGAAGTTTAGCATTTGCCTTTTGTGCGGCCCTTTCCAGAGCCATATACATTGGTACTGGATGAGCTTTTGCAGAGAAAGTTAATCGCCCAACAAACAAGACGACAATATCCTTGGCAGGAATTCCCAGTGCTTGCCGTTGCTGGTTGCGAGCATTAATTGCTTCAAGGCCTTGGGGAAAAATACTACAATCAACTCCGAGTGGGATAATCGGCAATTTGACTGAAGTTTGAGGTTGGCCACCAGTGCGATTTGCTAAATATTCTGCCCAATTTTCTAATACTGCCTCGACTGCTACTTTAACGGCTATAGAGGTGCAGATTAAAGCATCCCAAGGTTGAACTGGTGCTATTAGTAAATCGCCGATTCTTTCCATCACGTACTTAGTCGCGATCGTGTGAGTAACGCCACAAATACTATAAGCTCGCTGGTCTGCAAATCGACGCGCCCATGCCATTTCGGAGAGAGTAGGATCGGGTCGATAAAGTAGACCAGGTTTAGCTAGCAAGTGAGTTTCTGCGGTGGGAATCCACCGGACTTTTCGAGGTTGTTGTAACCAAGGACGGATGCGATCGCAAAACTCGCTAAATGTTTCTTGAGTTTCCGTGTAACAGTAGAGGTATTCACCCGTTCCGTGTTGCACTAAGCTTTTGAGAAACCCTTCTCCTGCCGAATGGCGGCCGAGAAGTCTAGTTCCGCTGGTGTCGTAACCGTCCTTTGTGTACCAAATAGCTGCACTGATAGTCATTTTCGGATTTATTGTCCGATAGGATAGTGTTAGATTAAAATATCTAGGGGCAAATCGGCTGAGGGAGACTAGGGACTGACCGCACGACGCGGATGCGCGATCGCGGATGGGCGGATATTCAACAATCCCAATTCCTAAGACCCACACCATAAGCCAGATGCCTTCTACCCTATCGCGTTTTTTGGATAAATAATCAATGTATAACCCTTCTCTGCGTCAAATACCTCGCCATGAGCCTGCTGAGGTTATTCCCCTAAAGCAAGAATCTTCGCTTCTAGAATGGTTGGAAGCAACAGGTCGCCTGTTGGCGCGGGATAACCAAGAACCCGATTATGTGTTAGATGCAGAACCAGAAATCACAGATTTGATGGGCGGTGATGATAGTCCTTATGATGACCTTGATGATGATGTTGAGGACGCGATCGAAGTAGATGACGATATGTAAGAACGAAGGAAGAAGGGAGAAGGAAGAAGGAAGAAGGAAGAAGGAAGAAGGAAGAAGGAAGAAGGAAAATTAAATTTAATAGGAATGCTAATGTCATTGCGTTGGCGTAGCCTGCGCGTAGCGCTTACGCAGTGAATCAATCTTTCCTCTTAATTGTTTGATCCTCAGTTCATAATTCCTAATTAAATTTTCTCTTGCTCCCTACTTCCCAATTCATTATTCCTGATTTTGTGATTTTTCAATGGATATATTTTAGGGAGTGGTGAGGAAGATTTTGTGGACGAAAAACTATCTTTTAGCAAGCCTTTCAACCTTTCAGGAACAACCCTATTATTGTTGCTGGGGCTGTGCTTAAGCGTTTCCGCCATTGGTTTAGATTGGACTGCTGGGAGATTTTTAAATATAGAGCAATCTCTATTTCTACCCCTAGCTATTTCTGCTGTAGCTGTAACTATTTTAGGCTACTGGGTTGTACCTTTACTCCAGCAGCTCAAAGCAGGACAAATAATTCGCGAAGACGGCCCGCAAGCTCACTTGCAGAAGGCGGGAACGCCGACAATGGGCGGCATATTTTTTGTGCCTACGGGGGTGGCGATCGCGCTTTTATGGTCTAAGTTTAACTCCGATGTTATTGCTGTATCAGTTGTAACCTTAGCTTATGCCTTCATCGGCTGGCTAGATGACTGGCAAATCCTTCGCCGCAAGTCTAACAAAGGCATTTCACCGCAGATGAAATTGGCATTGCAAATTAGTTTTGCTCTCCTATTTTGTCTCTGGCTAGCATTGCGCCAACCAGCAATTCTCACAACTGTTGCTTTGCCTTTTGGTGTTGCATTACCCTTGGGTTTGTTATTCTGGCCCTTGGCTACATTTGTATTAGTAGCTGAAAGCAATGCTACAAATATTACCGACGGTATTGATGGATTAATGGGCGGTTTAGGTGCAATCGCTTTCCTGGGTTTAGGTGCATCTGTTGCAGATATTTCCCCAGAATTAATGATTTTTTGCGCCTGTATTAGCGGCAGTTGCTTAGGCTTTGTTACTCAGAATCGTAACCCTGCCCGCGTGTTCATGGGCGATACAGGAGCCTTAGCTTTAGGAGGTGCTTTAGCAGCTATTGCACTTCTCACTAATACTCTGTGGTTACTATTAATTATCAGCGGGATTCTATTTGTAGAAACGATGTCAGTAATCGCCCAAGTTGGCTATTACAAAGCTACGAAAGGGCCGGATGGTGTGGGTAAACGCTTGTTAAAAATGGCTCCATTACATCATCATTTAGAACTGTCTGGCTGGTCAGAAACTCAAGTTGTTGGTAGCTTTTACGCAATTAATCTGATTCTAGCGATCGTCAGCTTAGTCATCAGTCATTAAACCTTTGGCAGTAGAGTAAGTCACAAAAACCGACTGTTTTCTTTGATAACTTACGTAACGCCGCCCTCGCTTTCGGTAAATTACCGAGCGAGGGCGGCCTTACGAAACATCTTTCCTAAAAGTTTTGGCAGTTGCTATAATTATCTAAAATGGCTGAAAAGAAAACAATGAAATATTTAATTATCTACAATGCTAGAAACTAGCTAGGCTGAAAATTTGCATTCAATTTACATTGCATTATCTCTATTCGCATAATTTCGCAGAATGTAGAAGCTAATAAACTTAATTATATAAGCAATTAATAATATGCTAATACCTTTGTTTTTGCTAGATAGCCAAAGTCTATATAGAGAGAAAAAGAAAGGGTAAATACTTCGAGATACGAGCTAATATGTATTGCAGGATACTGTGCTTATCAGCTAATTCATATATCATTAAATCTAGGGTGCTAATTAACAATAAAAATTTTGTATTTACCGTATAAACTGGGAACTATTCACAACAGAGTTCATGTTTTTTTGTTGAGTAAACTTATCATTGATTATGGCTGCACCAAACCGCAAGATTGTTAAAGAGCGGCGAGACTACAACACTTGGGTAGCTAATGAAACCCTAGAAGATTATTCGCTCCGCTACGCTCCCAAATCCTTCAGGAAATGGTCAGAGTTTCTAGTTGCCAACACTGCTATAGGAGGTATTTCTTTTCTAGCTCTAGAGGCCATCGGTGGTTCCCTGCTAATTAGTTATGGTTTTGCTAATTCTTTTTGGGCAATTATTACTGTCGGTACAATTATTTTTCTTGCAGGTTTGCCAATTGCCTACTATGCTTCAAAATATAATATTGATATAGATTTATTAACGAGAGGAGCAGGATTTGGTTACATTGGCTCTACAATCACCTCGCTAATTTATGCTTCCTTTACATTTATTTTCTTTGCCTTAGAAGCAGCGATTATGGCTCAGGCATTGGAACTATATTTTCACCTATCTTTACCCATCGGCTATGTACTTTGTTCCCTAATTATTATTCCCTTAGTTTTTTACGGAGTGACATTAATTAACCAGTTGCAGTTGTGGACTCAACCCATCTGGCTAATATTAATGATTGTTCCCTATATTTTTGTGCTTTACAAAGAGCCTAATGCTCTTGCCAATTGGTTTAAATTTGCTGGAGAATCACCTAGCGGAGCGGCATTTGACCCCTTATTATTTGGTTCAGCAGCAACGGTATCTTTTTCTTTAATTGCTCAATTAGGCGAACAAGTTGACTATCTACGTTTTCTCCCAAATCAGGAAAAAGATAATCGTTTTCGGTGGTGGATTGCAGTAATAGTAGCTGGGCCCGGCTGGATAGTTTTGGGAGTAGCAAAACAGTTAGGAGGAGCATTTTTAGCATCTTTGGCGATTAGTCATGGCGTGGCGATTGCCAGTGCTAAACAGCCAATTCAAATGTATTCAGCAGGATTTGCCTATATATTTTCTAATCCCAGCGTGGTTTTATCTATTGCCACACTATTTGTGATTATTTCCCAAATCAAAATCAATGTTACCAATGCCTATGCAGGCTCATTAGCTTGGTCAAACTTTTTTTCTCGACTCACTCACAGCCATCCGGGGAGAGTGGTTTGGCTGGTTTTCAATGTTGCGATCGCGTTATTGTTGATGGAGATGGGAGTCTTTGAAACCCTAGAAGCTGTTTTGGGACTATACTCGAATGTGGCGATTGCTTGGATTGGAGCTTTAGTAGCGGATTTAGTAATTAATAAACCACTAGGCTTGAGCCCATCATACATTGAATTTAAACGGGCTTATCTCTACAATTTCAATCCCGTAGGATTTGGCTCAATGGCAATCGCCTCCACGATCTCAATCATCGCCTTTGTGGGAGTTTTTGGCATTTATGCTCAAGCTTATGCACCTTTTATTGCCCTAGTGTTAGCCTTTATTCTGTCTCCAATTATAGCTGTTATTACTAAAGGCAAGTATTACATTGCCCGCGAAAATGTTTACCGACAAACAGCTAAATTTGACTCTGTTTTTGATTCCCAGGATGTACTAACTAATAGTCTTAAATCTCGCTCGGCTCTAGCTTCCCTTCTTAAGGAGGGAATCTTAACCCCTGTTTTTAAGAGAGATTGGGGAGAACTCAGTATCAGTCAGGAATCTTCGATCTCTTGCTGTATTTGCGAACAGAAATATGAGCCAGCAGATATGGCATTTTGCCCGGTTTATGACGGAGCAATTTGTTCGCTTTGTTGTAGCTTAGATGCTCGGTGCGGCGATAAATGTAAGACTGCAAGTGCGACTATAGAAACTATGACTCTAGCGATTGGGCAATCTATTTTTAAAGAAAAATTTTCTCCGCGTCTAGGTCTGAGGCTGGCAAGATTTCTAGAGATTTTTCTGTTAATATCTTCTTTAACAGGATCGATATTTGGTCTAGTTTACTATTTAGGAGTTGTCCGATCTTCTGAAATTCCAGAAACGACTGCTGAGGCATTAATAGGAGTTTTTCTGTTACAGTATGCCTTGTTGTTAGTGTTAACTGGTATTGCTACTTGGTGGTTAGTGTTAAGCGAAGAGAGTAGGGAGTTAGCGGAAGCAGGATTAGATAAGCAAAATCTGCAACTTCAACAGGAAATTAAAGAGCGACAACGAGCAGAAACAGCCTTGCAACAGCTCACTCGCGATCTAGAAAGCCGTGTCGAGGAACGCACTGCTGAATTGTCAGAAGCTCTGAGCAATTTAAAATACGCTCAAGCGCAGTTAGTTCAGACTGAAAAGATGTCTAGCTTAGGACAACTTGTAGCAGGAATTGCCCACGAAATCAATAATCCTGTTAACTTTATTTATGGCAATTTAGAATATATTAGGATATATGTTCAGGATTTACTAGATTTGATTGCAATTTATCAAGCTGAGTTTCCGCAAGCAACTCCTCAAATTCAGGAGAAAATTGAAGAAATGGAACTGGAATTTCTTCAGGGAGATTTACTGAAAATATTATTATCTATGAAGGTAGGAGCCGAACGTATCCGAGGAATTGTAATGTCTTTGCGGGTTTTTTCGAGATTAGATGAGTCCGATCTTAAAAGTGTGGATATTCATGAGGGATTAGACAGTACCTTGATGTTGTTAGGACATCGCCTTAAAGCCAATGGCGATCGTCCTGAAATTAAAATAATTAAGGAGTATGGAAATTTACCATTAGTCAAGTGCTATGCCGGACAATTAAATCAGGTATTTATGAATATTTTTACTAATGCAATTGATGCCCTTGAAGAACAAAATTTAGGTCGTACTCTGTCCGATATTAAAGTCAATCCTAATTTAATTACAATTCATACAGCCATTATCAATGAAGGCGATCGCGTCGAGATTCGGATCGGAGATAATGGAGTGGGAATGTCGCCAAAGGTGCGGGAGAAAGTTTTTGATTATTTGTTTACAACAAAAGCTGTCGGTAAAGGGACGGGTTTGGGTTTGTCTATTAGCTATCAAATTGTGGTAGAAAAACATCGGGGAACTTTGACTTGTAAATCAGAAGTTGGTCAAGGGACGGAGTTTATAATTGCTATTCCTATTTGTTAAGGAATAGATCTCTTGAAAAAACATCCTGGCGATTGAAATCGCGCCTACACAAACAAAGTCCGCCTACGCGGACTAATATGGAGGTTTGTTGAATGATTTCGGTGGTAATTCCTATTTATAATGGCGAGAAAGATTTGCCAGATTTAATTAATTGCCTGAAGGCTCAAACTTATCCAGCCCAGCAAGTAGAGTATTTGCTGGTAGATAATAAAAGTAGCGATCGCACTCCTGCCATTCTCGCAGCAGCCGCCACAGCTACAATTATTATTCACTCCCTCACCGAAAATAAAATTCAAAGTTCCTACGCTGCCCGCAATACAGGCATTCGCGCCTCCCAGGGTGATATAATTGCTTTTACCGATGCCGACTGTCGGCCCCAACCAGAATGGTTAGAAACTTTAATTAGGCCATTTGCCGATCGCGATGTGGGAATTGTTGCTGGTGAAGTGAGTCCCCTTCCCGGTAAAACTATTTGGGAACAACACGCCGCGATTGAGGATACTCTTTCCCAGAAACATACTTTAGCTCATCCTTTTTGTGCTTACGGTCAAACTGCGAATTTAGCTGTTCGTAGGCAAATTTTGGAAAAAGTGGGTTTATTTCGTCCTTATCTTACCACTGGTGGCGATGCTGATTTCTGTTGGCGAATTCTGCGCGAGACTTCCTATAGATTAGAGTTTGCTGAAGATGCGATCGTCCGTCATCGACATCGCTCTAGCTTCCAGCAATTGCAAAGTCAGTGGCGGCGTTACGGTGAGTCAAATAGGTATTTGCACGAACTGCACGGAGTCGATTTGATGCGAGAATTAACAGCAGGGGAATACCTTTATCGGTTATCGCGATGGTTGTTGAAAGAATTGCCGATCGCATCCCCCAAAGCGATCGCTGGCAAAGCCAATCTAGCAGAATTATTCCATACTCCCATTGGCTTGTGCAACGTTTGGGCGCGATCGCGCGGACAACAACAAGCAAAACTCCCAGAAAAAGCCTGGGAAATTGAGCGATTTTAGCAGGAGGAGATTAGAAACCGGGTTTCTTAGAAAAATCTCCGATTCTCTGCGGAGATTCTATGAAGAAACCCGGTTTCTTTCCATGAGACTTATTCTACAGCCCCATTTGAGCTGCTATGCGAGATTTTATCCATTCTATTGATGCTGGTGTCGGCTGAGTCGTTTTCCAGGCGGGACGCGCTATCAAGCGATCGCACCAAGCATTCAATTTCGGATAGTCACTCAAAGAAACACCGCCTCTCGGTAGCCAAGGTATAACAGTACCCGCAACCACCTCAGCGAGAGTTAAGTTTTCGCTGCTAAAAAAAGGGCGATCGCCTAATAAATTCTCAAAAAACTTTAGCACTGTCGCAATTTTCTGCAAAGCGATCTCGATTTTTTCCGCGTCACCTCCAGGCAAACCTAACATCTGTGGAGACAGTACCATCACAGCAGGCGACAACTCATTTACTGTGACCATTTGCACCATCCGCGCGATCGCGATTTCCTTTGCATCTTTTGGCAACATTGTCGGTGTAGGGTACTTTGCCTCTAAATAATCCAGAATTGCCAAAGATTCAACTACATTAAAGCCCTCATCTACCAAAACTGGAATGTGGTGGAAAGGGTTAATTGCCAAAAACTCTGGTTTCAACTGATCCCCATCCAAATTCATCTCTACCAGTTCAAACTCAATTCCTTTTTCCAGCAGTGTAATCCAAACGCGGCGCGAATTGAAAGAAATCGGCTGGTGATAAAGCGTCAGCATGGGAAAACCTCAAAGTTTTTTTGACATACACTCTACAATTCTAACTCTAACACTAATAATTATGTCCGACTACTTATCCCCAGTCTGCGAAGTCTTACTAGAATCCTGATGTTAGATTTTACTTCGTTACACCCAAACTACGATGATTACTGTTGCCAACTTTTCCAGAGGTAGTATTACTAGCGCACCGCAGTAATTTCCAAGTTTGGGACTTGCTTTTTAGACTGCTGCTTTCGCTTAAGTCTCATCTCTAATGCAGTTCGATACAGATTTAAATCTTCAAAATTTAGTGCTATCAGTTGTTTCATGATATTGCTGTCATCCTGAATACTTCTCATCAAGAAGTTATAGTCGTGATGTTTATTTGTGTTCTCATAAGTCATTTGAAATTCTGGCCAACTCAACATTTTGGCTAAGTCTTTCAAATCATCTTTAAAAAAATCTTGGATACCCACAAAATAAAAATCTGTTAAAGTGCGTCCTCCAATATAAGTAGACATTTCATTGCGGATCTCAGGAATCTGGGCAAACTCCACAATATTGAGGTTATTCTCTCGTAGATAACTTTGATAATTATTCCCCTCTTCAGCAGGTGGCGTACTTAGCCAATAACAATATAAAGAAATTAATCGCTTGATGGGATGCCTTAACCAAATTATTTCTTTAGCCTTACCGGGACGGAAATACTTTCTTGCAGGCACATGACCTTGTATCGCCTTAATTATTTTGGGTTCTACACCTTCACTTAATACTATCCTTTCATTAAAGTAACAAGCAATTTTCTCGGCACCATAAACCTGTACTAAAGCTATAAAAAAAGTTGTGCCTGCTGTTTTAGGTACATGATATAAAATGATTTCCAATTCCGACATTTCTAAAATACTTTTTTCCCAGTGATGTATTAAATGAAACTCCGGTGAGGTCAAGAATGATGTGAGGATTTCCTGCCGTGTAATTTTGTCATTCTCTAATTGAGAAAGAAAAAAAATTTTTCCTTGAATATCAGAATCTCGTTTTAAATAAGTACAGTAAACTTGTTCTACAAAATCTTTATTGTTGAGCTTTTGAGTTGCTTGTAAAAAAGATTCCTCGTTCATAAAAAATATATAAAGGTGACAACTTTACTCACCAGGAGACGTTATTTCTATACTTAAAGTTTCCATATAAAAGCGCACTGAGCTATTAGTAAACAGACCAGAAATTGCGATTAGTGATTTCCGAAAAAGAGCTAGACCTGTATTTAACCAGCAAAATTAATGCTAATCCTATGCTGGATAAGTAAAACTTATATAAGCAAAATTTAGGGGGATCATTACAAAGTTGTCTAATCAAAGATGAAAAAGTAAGGCAAAACTTAATATAAAATTAATAACAATATTTTGATGTGCCTGCTTTCGCGATCGCAACTCAGGCTCATTCTCAGATTTTTAACTTTTTGTAACCCTTGATACCAATTTTAAATGAAGTTGCATAGAATAGAGATACTGTTTAGGGATCGTTAACTATGGCACGCCAACTGATACTGGCGATCGCAGAAAGCCCAGAAATTCTGGAGCAACAACTCAAAAATAGCCGCACCGCCAGCCA
>NZ_JAQMUA010000469.1:0-14326 GCF_028330895.1 Kamptonema animale CS-326
CCCTAAAGCTGCCCAAAACCTTTTTTCTTCTTCTCTTTTTTCTTCTTCTTAGCGGGAGCACCACCGCGCCAACCAGGTTGACCGGGACGGCTACCCATTCCGGGCATACCCGCCATTCCCGGCATTCCTGGCATACCGCCCATGCCCGGAAATCCACCGCCCTGACCTAATTGCTGCATCATATTTCGCATTTTCTGGAAATCACTCACCAGTTTTGCTACATCCGCCTCAACGAAGCCAGAACCCTTGGCAATTCTCCGGCGACGGGAAGGAGAACTCGAAAGCAGTTCGGGGTTGCGTCTCTCCTCAGTGGTCATGGAGTTAATCATTGCCTCAGTCCGCCGCAGTTGCACTTCTCCCTTCCGCATATCGTCGTCGGACATCTTATTGAGTCCGGGAATCATCTTCAAAATGCCACCGAGAGAACCCATATTCTTCAGCAGACGCATTTGTTTGAGGAAGTCGGTAAAGTCAAACTTTGCTGTCAGGATTTTTTCCTGCATTTGTTCAGCATCGGTGATGTCGATTTCCTCTTGGGCCTTTTCTACCAAGGTGAGGACATCGCCCATGCCTAAAATCCGAGATGCCATGCGATCGGGATAAAATGGTTGCAGGGCTTCCACTTTTTCGCCAACGCCGACAAATTTAATCGGTGCGCCAGATATTTGTCGCACGGAAAGGGCCGCGCCGCCGCGACTGTCGCCGTCCATTTTTGTTAAAATCGCGCCGGTAATGCCGATTTGGTCGTGGAATGTGCGCGTCAGGTTGGCGGCTTCCTGACCGGTCATCGCGTCTACGACTAGGAGAGTTTCGTGAGGTTGAATTGTTTCTTTAATCCTCGCTAACTCGGCCATCATGTCTTGGTCGATTTGCAGGCGGCCGGCGGTATCGACAATGACTGTATCCACACCCAATTCTCTGGCGCGATCGATACCTTGACGGGCAATTTCTACGGGGTCAGTATCTTTGCCTAATTCAAACACGGGCACGTCGATTTGTTTGCCCAGCGTAATTAACTGATCGATCGCAGCAGGTCGGTAAATATCGGTAGCGACTAATAAAGTGCTGCGATTTTGCTTGCGGAGTTGCAGTGCTAATTTGGCGGAGGCGGTGGTTTTACCCGTACCTTGCAAACCGGCCATTAAGACAATTGTGGGGGCGCTGTCTGCGATCGCCAGAGGTGAGTTGGTTTCTCCCATCACCCGCACCAGTTCGTCGTAGACGATTTTGATAAACTGTTGGTCAGGCCGGACACCAGAAATTACTTCGGCTCCTTGAGCCTTGACTGCTACTTCTGCGATAAAATCTTTAACTACTTGCAGGTTGACATCTGCCTCTAAGAGGGCGCGGCGGACTTCCCGCAGGGCTTCTTGAATATTTGCATCGGAAATTTTATCCTGACCTCGCAGTTTTTTCCAGGCGGATTCTAAGCGATCGGCAAGTGCGTCAAACATAATTTGTTAGTTGTTAGATGTTATTTGTTAACTGTCTGTGGTTTTTTCATAATTAAGGTATTATAGCTGTCGGTGTCCCAATTCGCAAGTAAATCTGTTGGTTCTGGTGGCGATCGCGCTACTATTACTATCTTTGTACCGTCGCCCTCTAGGCGGTATCATTGACCGCCCAGAGGGCGGCGTTACGTCTAAGGAAGATAGGCAAATTGAGTGCCATTGATGCCTAACACGGCTTGATTTGCGGTTTCAAATGTATCTATGAGGTCAAAGTTATCAGCATTTAAAACTATCCCGAGAATTTCTCCGGTGCTGCTAATCCGCACTACCATATCATCAAATTCTCCGTCGCTGTCGAAATCAATGCGGTCTTCATCATTAAAACGTAAGTCTAGCTGTGTTAGCCCATCAGTAAGTCCAATGCGATCGCCTTCTCTAAACTGAAAATCAGTGATGACATCTACCTGATTAATATTAAATCCAGCTTCATCTCTTCTGAACACAAAGGTATCAGCACCCTCGCCACCAGTCAGGAGATCGATACCGCGATCGCCTACTAAAAAATCATTCCCGAAGTCGCCGCTTAAGCGGTCATTTCCTTGACCTCCCCGGAATATATCATCGCCAGAGCCACCAAAGAGGAAGTCATCGCCAGAGTCGCCTCTAACTACATCGTTGTTGTCGTTTCCATCGAGGCGATCGCTATCTTTCCCACCGAACAATATATCATTACCTCCCGCACCTCCGATAATATCTTCGCCATCGTTACCGAATAGCCGCTCGTTAGAGTCAGAAGACCCTGCAATGGTATCATTGCCACTAAGACCCCAAACTCCGCCGGAAAAAGTAAATAAGTTTCCCGATCCCAGTTGAATATCATCCGCTGTAGGATAGGCTAGAAGACGAGGCCCCCCGCCTACAAATACAGGAAATCCAGTCGGATCGTTAATGAGATTATTAATGAATAAAGGCACAATTACTCCTTACCACAATGTAGATATCTGTTTTCTATATTTAAAATTAAAATCAACCAAATGTCAACTTCGCCTCACTCGCATCAGCGGTTAAGGCGGAGTTGATTAGTAAGTATTCTTGAAATTGGCTAATTAAATTGACCTAATTAAACGTAAGCAAGACTTACGCACCTCGATACCAGAAGCTAGGTTTCTTGGTAGATATCTAATTGAGAATCTTTAGATTTTTTAGAGAACCCCAATTTATCTGCATAAGTCCTGCAAATTTTTCTTTCCCTTCTTTCTTCTACCTCTACTTATCGGCGTTTACGTCGTATAAAAGCTAAGAAACCGATAAATCCCAATGTCCCAAAAATCTCAGCGGGTTCCGGGATAGGTTCTGGTTCTGAGGTACTTTCACTATACACCACATCGTCCACAGAATAACTTTCGCGATCGTCAGGTTGAAGCCCTTGAGTTCCTGTTGAAAGCTTCACCGTATTAAATGGGGTATCTGTAACTAACCCCCAAAACTCGCCTTCCAAGGTGTTAGAAATTTCGCCTACAAAATAGTTATCCCCCAGTAGATCCGCAACTGTTACTGCAATACCTGTACCTGGATCTAGTACACCAGCTAAATTGAAATTTCCACCCCAAGCAAATACAGGTTTTGCAAAACTCCAAGTATTTGTTTGCTCATCACTTACCTGATCTTCCCAAACTCCATTATTGATTAATCCTGGGGAATTGACGCTCACTCCTGCGGGCAAATTAGGGCCATTGAATTCTTCTGTTTGGAAGGGCTGACCGTTCAGAGCATTTTGCCACTCAGTTTTATTCGCGTGCAAGGTGAAGCTAAAAGCCTCAGCCTTTTCGGGAAAGCTTAAAACCGATAAGCCAAGAAATGCCGATCCAGCCACAGCCATTGACAAGTTTTTGATTGTAGTTGATGTACCCATAACACTGATTCCTCAAAAAAAGTGATTATTTACAGTGACTCTCCTGACTCGGTGTCCTTGGCTGGCAGAATAGCTAGGTCTACAAACAGCTACATCCTTAGCTGGCTTGTGAGTGTGAGCCAAAGCTTTCCCCCCGGACTGCCGTCTCAGTAAAATCCACGTCCTGATATGGGATAATTTTACTTTATTTCTCTATACCATAGTTGAAATTACTTAAAGATTATCGTTTTAGAGGACGATATTGCGAAAATAAGCAATATTGCTTACGTAATATTACCGAGGAAAGGACTGATACCAGTCACAAGTTTTACACGCATCGCCTAAAGTCTTCCTCGCTTGCAGTATAGCAAGCGCTTTCAGCGGTTAGGGGTTAGGGGGAAGCGTGAAAGAAGAGGAAGAAGGGAATAGAATCAGCGAGTTTGGCGGAACTCAGAACGTCTTAACTGCCAATAAAGTTGCTATATGTTATTTGGTATTAGACATGATTCAGGAAGATAACAACACTCAAGATATTATGGATACACCACCATTGCCACAACCCCAACTCGATCGCAGACCGATTACCTCCGACCAATACGAAGCCTATACACCCGAAAAACTAGAACTATGGCAGGGTTTCTATAACTATGGAGGGCAAGATTTCACAGGTTTTTATCTTGCAGTATTGGCAAATATGGGGTTACGTGAAGCTGTGCGTCATGTACCGCTTTCACTATGGCTGGAGGCAATTCAAGAGTTAGCTTTGCAAAATCCTAAACTCAATTTTGATAATGAGGTTGGAGAAGCTATGCTTAACCGCTTGAACCGAGGATTGGAAGATTTGCAAGCAGTTGCAGAGTATTTGGAAGAACAAGGTTAGTCGCGTAGGCGTAGCCAGCCGAAGGCATCGCCAAATCCCTTAAATCAGAAGATCCATTCACATAAGCTACATAGATTATCGATTAAAAATTGTAACTATTTCTTAGGTAATCCAAATCTTCATTTCTGATAATTAAAGTTGATGGAGAATAATTTGGACATTTTACTATATAGCTGATATCTTTTTCGGGAAAAAACTGAGGCTTACAAATTATATTTTTCCCCGGAACAAAAGAAATATCTCCTGACTGATTCTGCTGTACAGGAAACAAGTGATTGCAATTAAAGCTAGAAGTAATCTCTATAGGAACTCCAGAAAGTAAAGAGTCAATTTCATTTTTTTTAAAGTATTTGTAACAGGGTGGTATTACATAATATCGCCACTTATCTATATGAAATTCTGTGAAATAATTTAAAGGAACTGAATCTCGATTTAATGACATCGGGGTTTGACCCATCAAAAGCGTAACGACAACTAGCAAATCATTTATATAGGTTAGCTTATAAGCTTTTCCTACTAAATCTAGTTTGGGGTTACTGCTTTCACAATTTGACACCAACCACTGAAAATAAGTTATATCATTAACCTTCTCAAAAATTCCTTGTTTGTTTAGGGTAGCAATTTCAAACGAGCCTCCGTAAGAAGATAATATATTCTGACAATCTTTAGCTAATAATGCTCCACAGATAGTTAGTGAGTGTATAACAGCGTCGTCAAATTCACTTATTGAGGGCTTTCTTGGTTGAACTCCCTCTTCTAATAGACGTATTAAGTCGTCACTCCCCGACCCAGCTATGAATACACTCCCATACGTATGTATTGTTTTTTGATGAATTTCTACTTCATTAAAACTATACTCAAATTCTTTTATGCCGTCGTCATCAATAATATATCCTATGAATCCCACACAGAAATTTCCAATCCACTCACTTATTTCACCGTTTTCAAAAAAGTTTTTTAAAGAATATCTTGTGATTTTTTCTACATCGGAAATAGTCTTTAATTCTTTTAAGATTGTATATGCAGCGCACTGGTCTCCTGACCATGCAACCATTAGATTTGATGTGATTATATTAACTTTTTGGCTCAGTTCTGTAATCCCGCGATATAAATCTTCAGGAGGAGATTCTTTGAGGTCTTCATCAGTAGGAATATTAATACGTTTTGAGGGGTCAGGACAAGTTATCAGTACATCTCCTATTAGTACAGGATGATTATTGATGTAGAACGCAGCTATTAATGTCATTTAACAAACTCTTAGATATAAGTAGTATCAAAAAAGAAAATGAGGGAAGAGGTGATTTTTATTACTCAAAAAGGTATGTCATCATCATCCTCATCTTCTTCCACAGCCTTAGCCGTCATCCGCCAAGTATTAATATACTCAATTTGCACATCAATTTGATTAATCGCCTCCCCCAACAGTTTTTTAATATATTCAGTCAAAGTCACCGTAAAATCTAACTCAACTCCCACAGACTGCACCAATCTCGCTAACGCTGCAAAATCCACCTTTAAAATAGAAGCACTCCCTAATTTAAAATGAGGAGTATTCGATTTTTCCTGCACAATCATCGCATTTTTTACTCGCTCTTTCAAATGAGCAACTTCTGAATCTAACAACTTCCACTCAGGCAAAAGTTCTCTATGCCTTTCCCCCAATGCAATTAAATCCTCATCTTCTGGTGGTGGCGTACTTTTTTCCTTTGATTTCCGCCGCTGCTGTACAGCAGAAGTCAACCGAAAACTAGAAATTTCCTCAATTTGCAATGAGGGATGAGAGATTAATTTACCTAACTGTTTTTGAACTTCCTTAGTTAGAGTCACTGGAAAATTTAGCTCAATACCCTGACTTTCTGCCAAATTTGCCAAATTCATAAAATCAACTTTCATTGTTGTCGAACTGGATAGTTTAAAATAAGAATTTTCAGTCACATTTTGTGCCTGCATCCCTGCTTTCATCCGTTCTTTAATCTCAGCAATTTCTGAATCTAGAGGTTTCCACTGCGCCTCTATTTCCTGATATTGTTCTCCTAATAATATCAAGTTTTCCGTTGCGGAATCAGGGCAATATTCATCAACTATTTCTATTAAATGGCTATGAACTTCAGCTAAATAAACCACATCCATCTTGGCATATTCTAGCTGTTTGTCAGTCAGAGGACGTTTGCCCCAATCGCCTCCCTGTTCTGCTTTATCTACATTTGGAATACCACAAAGAGCCTCGATTAAAGTTTTGAGTTGGTGATTAGGTAATGGTAAAACATAGTAAGGAATCTTTCTCGCCAATTTTAAAGTGCAAGTAATATTTTGAGCGCGATCGTTACCCAGAAATCTAATGTCATAGCTGGCATTGTGCATCACTTTTTCAATATCAGGATTGGCCATGATTTTGTCAACAAAATCTGCCGTCAATTCCGGTCGATCTAAGACATCTAGCAGAAAAGAAGCATTTCCTGTTAAATCATTAGCATCAGCCAATAACTGAATTAGAGATAGTGTAGGGTTGAATTTATAGTCTGCTACTTCTGTATCAATCCACAAAATTTTAGCTTGAGAAAATTCAGCAATCAGTGCTTTAATATTATTAGCTGCTGTTAAATAAGGCATTTTAGAGATTTTAGCTATTAATCTGATAATTATACAGTTAACGGTTAACAGTTAACAGCTAACAGTTAACAAATTACCAATGAAAAAACGGGCTAACCCGTATATGGTTAACCCGCAAGCTTGGGAACGCGCAGATAAATTAGTTTTGCACAACCAGTTTGACGTTGGCATTTTGCAAACCGCGTTGTTTTACTGCTGCCAAAGTTTTGTTCACAGCGTACTTCTGGTTGATAGAGTTGATCAACTCAGTTTGGTTGTGCTTTTTGGCGACACCCCACAGGTCGGCGATCAGGTCAAAAGAACCGTCGCTGTTGCGAGACCAACCCAAGTCATACTCACCTTCGAGAACTGCAACGATGTCAGAGCGAACGCGCTGGCCATTGTAGCCCCGCACATCAGCTTCAGACTTCACATTGATACCCAGGTCGCGCAGGGAAGCCTTCAGGATTTCGGCATCGGTGATTTTGGTACGGAGTGTGCTAAAGTGTGACATTGGGATTTCCTCCTAATAGAACTGAGAAACAAAAACAACGGTTTGGATTTAACAGTGCCGCTAGGCGGCTTTTTTTGAAACTGCTAGCAAGGGAAGTGCTAGCCTTTGCTCCTGGGAAGAACCAGGAGAAAGCTTTTTAGAACTCCATTCGCTGATATTCAGCGACTGAAGATGCAGCCGGCCGCGCACGCTGTCTGGCCCAGTCACGCAGAGCCGTGACTTGTTCGCTCATGGTTTTTGACAGCGGCATTGTGGATTTAATCGCGGCAATGATATCTAACTGCGTGAACTCTCTATCTTGAGCGAAGGCTTCGTACATTGCTGCAACCAGCGCTTGCTCAATCTCGGCACCTGAGAAGCCATCGGAGACATTGGAAAGTTGTTCTAAATCGAAGCGAGCAATGTCTCGACGACGTTTGGACAGGTGAATCTTAAAAATATCTTGGCGTTCTTCTTTAGTGGGTAAATCCACGAAGAACAGTTCGTCAAAGCGCCCTTTTCTCAGAAATTCCCCAGGTAAGCGTTCTACGCGGTTCGCCGTCGCCATTACAAATACGGGGGATTTTTTCTCCTGCATCCAGGTGAGGAAGGAACCAAAGATCCGGCTGGATGTGCCGCCGTCAGAGTCAGCGGAACCGCTGTTACCTGCAAAGGCTTTGTCCAGTTCGTCAATGAAGAGGATGGCTGGAGAGATAGATTCAGCGGTTTTGAGGGCGTTGCGGAGGTTGGCTTCAGAGCGACCCACCATTGAGCCGTCGTAGACTCTACCCATATCTAAGCGTAGCAAGGGTAGCGACCAGAGCCGAGCTGTGGTTTTGGCAATTAAGGATTTACCGCATCCAGGTACGCCCAGAATTAGCATTCCTTTAGGTTGAGGCAAACCATACTCTCTGGCCCGCTCTGTAAAAGCGTTGGAACGTTGCCGCAGCCACCGCTTGAGTTCTTCTAAACCGCCTACAGCATCAAGAGTTTCGTCTTCTTCGATAAACTCCAGAATACCGTTGCGCCGGATGAGCTGTTTCTTTTCTGACAGGATGATATCTACTTCTTCTTCTGTCAGGCGACCTGTCGTTACCTGAGCTTTGCGGTAAACTTTTTCGGCTTCGTCCTTGGTCAAACCCAAGGCGGCTTTGAGCAGTTTTTCACGCGCTTCGGTGCTGATGCGGCGCGGTTTTGCTTGCTCTAATTGCTTCGATAATACCTGATTTAGTTCCTTCATGTCCGGCAGCGGGAAGTCTAAAACAATTACTTCCTTTTCTAGTTCGATGGGAACTTGCTGGACGGGGGACATGAGAATGATAGTTTTTTGCGTACCTTTGAAGCTGGCGATCGCATCCCGCAACCACCTAGTAACAGGAGGAGAATCTATAAAAGGATGCAAATCTTTAAATATATAGATGCCAGCATTGCTATTTGGTTCTTTCTGCCGGATCACCCATTCAATCGCTGCCTCTGGCGAGACTGTATTATGCTGAGTGGTAGTGCGGGGTTGACCATACTCTACGATACCGTGAGTTACTGTCCAGACGAATACCCGTCGCTGGGGCTTGGTTTGTGCAATTGTCGCAATTGCCTGCTCAGACCGCTCCTCCTCAGAAGTCATGAGGTAGATCAGAGGATATTGAGCTTGGATTAGAATGTTGATTTCTTCTTGCATATTCCTCGATCCGTTTGAGTCGGTGCCATCATTGCTAAATCTCAATGCCCCCAGCATCTGATTCTGAACGCAACCAGTGCTCGTCACCCTTTCAGGTAGAAGGGAAAGATTAGCAGGGAACTAATTCTTCCTCTCCCGGTTGAGCAGTGCTGCTTGCCGTTTGCACCTGCTTTACTGGAAGTTCCTGCTCACCCACTAGGCTCGGCTGACCTTTTAATGAAACCAGATCTCCTTCTCGGATGACAACTGAACTGGTACATTCGGGACAAGCGTATACCCGATGGGTTTGTCCATGAGATGTCTCTACTTCATCAACCAGTTCTGAGTTGTTTAGGTAGAATACAATTGCTCTTTCGGCAATCGCTGACATCGGTTCGGATTCAACCGCCGCTTTGATTTTGAGTTGGCGGTGGAGTTCGGGTGGTAGGTATAAGGTAACTTTTTGCTTATCTTGCATATGACAGTGAATTGGCTTACCCGGGTATGTATTTAACAATAGCGGCTCTCTTTTTTGATGTCAAGACTCTATGCTGCTTTAGCGGCACTATTGTAATATTTCGTTACATTTGATGGTTGTTGGTGGTTCGTAGTTAGCTGTAAGTGCTTTATGGTAGGCGGTTCTATGCCTTATTACTTAAAGAGATTAGTTTGCGGTGTGGCTCTGGGGGCGGCGCTGTTGGGCTGTAGTTCGCCAGCTACCATCCAGTCAGGAAGTTGGCAGACCTATCACAATGCTCGTTACAACTTCGAGTTCCTGTATCCTGATAACTGGTTAGCTGCGGAAGCCCCAGCAAATGGAGATGGTCAAGCATTCAACGATCCGAAAAACCCAGCAGTGGAGATTCGCGGCTGGGCTGGCTATAATGTGCCTGGGGTGACTGGTAAGCAACGAGACAAGAATAATATAGATATAGATAGAGCAAAACCTTTACAGCGAAATTTCACTACGGAGCAAGGCTTGTCGGGGCAACTTAAGGTGAATTTGGGCTCGCAAGTCAGCTCGATGACGCTGACGCTGGTGGAAGGGGACGTGCGTTACAATTTTCAGGGGAAAGCTCCTAGTAAGCAATTTGCGGATTATTATAAGTTTTTTTACTACGTTGCTAGTCAATATCGAGTATCGCCGCAGCCGAAGTAACTGTTACTCGTGCAAAACCTGAAGAGTAACTATTTAATGAAGCGATTTTTCAACCCGATTATGTCACTTTGGTCAGGTAAAAAGGCTGTGGCTTTGCCATGTCTGAGTGCTTGCGTAAGTCCTATCCATGTTTCTGCCTTCTACTATCAAAGGTTGGCGGATAACCTCTCTCCCAACATGAGAAATTAAGCAAGTTCTCCAAATTCTTTTTGCTTGAGGTCGTTACGGGCGATCGAACTCAACAATGCAATCTCCCTTCTCCTTTTGCTGAAGGCTTGCTCAAAGCACTTTGCCATCACTCATAAAAATTAATTATGATAGGGGGGTGATAATGAGGGGTTAAACCCCTCATCTGTCGTAAGAGGGATGACGAATGTTAAAATTTGGAAAACACCTCCCTTGAATTTAATCAGGTTGAAAAAGAAAAGTAAATCATTCCTTGTGCGCCTGAGTTTATTCCTGGGAATCCCAGTCCCAGTCCCCCCTTTGACAGAAAAAGCAAACCAGGGCTTACCGATCGATAGAGACTCAGCAGTTTGCCGTAGAGGATAAGGAATATGAGTGGAAATACCGCGCACATCAAACGGTTGTTAGAAACCAAACAATGTCAGGGAGGAAATCTCAGCGATGCCAATCTGGCAAGATTAAAACTCAGCGGCGCTAACTTGACTGGTGCGGATTTGAGTTTTGCCAATCTCAACGGTACGGATCTCAGCGGTGCTAATTTAAGTGGTGCGGATCTGAGTTTTGCCAACTTGGTTGCTGCTAATCTCACTAATGCTGACTTGAGCGGTGTTGACTCCAAGGGAATCAACCTCTTTGATGCGAACTTAAATGGTGCTGAATTGAGCGGTGCTGACCTAGGTTTTGCCAATTTAGTCAATACAAATATGCTTCATGCCAATTTGAGCGGTGCTGACTTGGTTGGTGCTAATTTGGTTGGGGCTAACCTCAGCGGTGCGAATCTCAGCGGTGCCGACTTAGGTGGTGCGAATCTAGGTAATGTGAAGTTGGTGAATGCTAAGTTGCTCAACGCTGACCTCAGAGATGTCAGATTAGTCGGTGGCGATCTCACGGATGCGGATCTTCAAGATGCGGATCTCAGAGATGTCAATTTGTTGAATGCTGACTTGAGTGGGGCTAACCTCAATGGAGCCAACCTCAGCGGGGCTAACCTCAGCGGGGTTAACCTCAGCGGTGCAAATATGGATGGCGCTATTGGAATTTACATGGACACCCCTGTGGAAATGCGACGCAGCGAACCGCGAAAATCCAGTGTTACACAGTCGGTTTTGTCCTATATGAGTTTGCCCCAAGCTAGTGTCCCATCATCTGTAACGCAAAATTCTAGTTCAAACGGCACTTTACCCCGCTTGGGGTGAGGAGGGGGAGAGGGGAGTTTTGAGTTAAAAAAGTCAGAAATTTCTCTTACTCCTATGCTCCTATGCTCCCTTAACCCTCGTTGACTATTATTGACTATTAAATTACCTGGCTTCGCAGGAGGCGATCGCTTTTTCGACAGCTTCCAGGGCTTGGTCTACTTCAGCGGCCGTTACAATCAAAGGTGGAACGAATCGAACTACTTTGGGGCCTGCGGGTACTAAGAGCAAGCCTTTTTCTATGGCGGCTTTCACGAGTTCGATAGAAGTTAGTTCGATATCGGCTTTGAGTTCCATCCCGTTAATTAAACCCCAGCCGCGCACTTCGGCGATTAGGTGGGGATATTTGGTTGCGATCGCGCTTAACCCCTTTCTTAACTGTTCCCCTCGTTCGTTTACATTCGCCAGAATGCCTTCTGCTTCTAGAGTTTGGCAGACTGACAAGGCCACAGCGCACACAAATGGATTGCCACCAAAGGTGCTGGCGTGACTTCCCGGTTCAAATACGTCGCAGAAAGATTTACACAGCATCGCCCCGATGGGGATGCCGCCGCCTAATCCCTTGGCGGAAGTAAAGATATCGGGTTCAATGCCTAAATTCTCATAACCCCACATTTTGCCTGTGCGGGCCATGCCGACTTGCACTTCGTCGAGAATGAGCAAAATGCCTTTTTCGTCGCAGATTTGGCGTATTCGTTGGAAATAGGCGATATCTCCGGGACGAACTCCGCCTTCTCCTTGCATGGCTTCCAGCATGATTGCCGCTACTTGGCGTTCATTGGCATCGAGTTCTGCGATCGCGCTTTCCAATGCTTCAATATCGTTATAAGGCACATAGTAAAATCCCGGCATCAGCGGGCTGAAACCCTTATGATATTTGGGCTGTCCCGTAGCCGTGACAGTTGCCAGCGTCCGCCCGTGAAAGCTGTCGCGAGCCGTGATAATCATGGGATTAGCGATGTTTAACTTCTCGTGGGCATACTTCCGAGCCAGCTTAATAGCTCCTTCATTTGCCTCTGCACCGGAGTTGCAAAAGAAGGCTCTGTCAGCGCAGGAATGCTCTGTAAGCCACTTTGCCAACTCTCCCTGTACGGGGATGTAGTAAAGGTTAGAAACGTGGTGTAGCGTTTGAATTTGGCGGGTTACGGCTGCAATTAAAGCGGGGTGGGCGTGTCCCAGGGTGCAAGTGGCAATCCCCGCGACAAAATCCAGATATTCGCGTCCTTCAGTATCCCATACACGGCAACCTTGACCGCGTTCTAAGGCTATGGGAAAGCGCCCGTAGGTTGTCATTACGTAGCTGTCGAAGCTATCGCGGCTGAAAGGGTTTGACTCGTCGGATTGTAGAAAAGGCTCTTTTACTAAGGTTTCTGGGCTCACTAATGGCTCCTAAATTATATAGAAATCTCTTTGGAGTGGGCAAAAATACGATTTGCGTATTGTATCAAAATTTCTAGCATTGATTGATAGGGCGATTACTTTTGTCATAGAATGCTAACAGTAAGAAGAATCTGCGCGATCGCTGAATTATAAACCGATGAGTTATTACATTTCTCCGTCTTTTCTTGACAAGGTAGCCGTTCACATCACTAAAAATTTTTTGGATCTACCTGGAGTTAGAGTTCCTCTAATTTTAGGAATTCACGGCCGCAAAGGGGAAGGCAAAACTTTTCAGTGTGAATTAGCTTTTGAGCGTCTAGGTTTTGAACCTGTGACAATATCGGGGGGAGAATTAGAAAGTCCCGATGCCGGAGATCCGGCGCGGTTGATTCGTCTTCGCTACCGAGAAGCGGCCGAACAAATTCGCGTTCGCGGTGAAATGTGCGCGATATTTATTAACGATCTAGATGCTGGTGCTGGCAGATTTGATAGTACAACTCAGTATACTGTTAATACTCAGTTGGTGAATGCCACTCTGATGAATATTGCTGACAATCCGACTAACGTGCAATTGCCGGGAAGTTATGACAGTACGCCGCTACATAGAGTACCGATTATTGTTACTGGAAATGATTTTGCTACTCTGTATGCGCCGTTGATTAGAGACGGGCGAATGGAGAAGTTTTACTGGGAACCAAATCGCGATGATAAGATTGGAATTGTCAGCGGTATTTTTGAGGCTGATGGGATGCCGCAAAGCGAAATTGCGGAATTTGTTGATGCGTTTCCTGACCAGGCTATTGACTTTTTTAGTGCATTGCGCTCGCGCATTTATGATGAACAGATTCGCGAGTTTATTCATGGCATAGGAATTGAAAAAGTTTCTAAGCGGTTGGTGAATAGTGTGGAAGCAGCGCCCCATTTTCCTAAACCTAACTTTAGCCTGTCTCGCCTAATAGAAATTGGTAGGGCGATCGTTGGTCAACAGTACCGAGTTAAGGAAATGCGGCTGGTGGAAGAGTATAACCAAAATCGGTTATTTGGTAGTCAAAACTCTGGGCAGGTTTCTCCTAATTCGCAACCGCCCAGTCAAGAAAAAAATGAACAGGGACAATATTACAAAGCCTACGTGGAAAAAGGTAGTAACGGCGGAAATGGTAAAATTTCCCAACTTAGTTCTGAGGTGCAAGATCAGGTGCAACAACTTTTAGCGCAGGGCTGTAAAATTGGGATAGAATATGCAGATAGTCGCAGATTTAAAACTGGTTCGTGGCAAAGTTGTGCGACCATTCAAAGCAATGGGGAAAAAGAAGTAATTGCATCGCTAGAAAATTGCTTGGCTGAACATGGCGGTGAATATGTGAGGTTAATTGGGATTGACTCGAAAGCTAAGCGACGGGTGGTTGAGACTATTATTCAGCGTCCGAATAATTGACGTAACGCCCCC
>NZ_JAQMUA010000470.1:0-21964 GCF_028330895.1 Kamptonema animale CS-326
CCCCAAATCGCGACAGTATGACCCGGTTGGATATCACAGTTTTCCGCCGCCATATAGCCAGTGGGGAAGATGTCGGTCAGAAATACGACTTGTTCATCTGCCAGTCCATCGGGAATTTTGAACAATCCAACATCAGCAAAGGGAACGCGGGCATATTCGGCTTGTCCCCCTGCGTAACCTCCCAGCATATGGGAGTAGCCAAACAGACCGGCTGGGGAATACCCCATGATTGCTTCTGCCATCCAAGCATTGGGGTTGGAGTTATCGCACAGTGAGGTTAGCTTTTGTTTACAAAAGAAACAACCACCGCAGGCGATCGGAAATGGCACAACGACGCGATCGCCTACCTTCACATTTTTAACAGCATTACCCAATTCTACGACTTCCCCCATAAACTCATGACCCAGGATGTCTCCCTGTTCCATTGTGGGAACGTAGCCGTCATACAAATGCAAATCAGAACCGCAAATGGCTGTTGTCGTGATTTTGACAATAGCATCCCGTGGATTAAGGATTTTGGGATCGGGTACTGTTTCGACTCCCACTTTGTTAGTACCTAGCCAACAAACTGCTTTCATGGTTTTTTCCTCTACTGTTAATTGCTACTTTCTATGG
The DNA here is from genome assembly GCF_028330895.1 of Kamptonema animale CS-326. Lineage (NCBI taxonomy): Bacteria > Bacillati > Cyanobacteriota > Cyanophyceae > Oscillatoriales > Microcoleaceae > Kamptonema > Kamptonema animale. The sequence continues at coordinate 616 of NZ_JAQMUA010000470.1, forward strand.
CTATTTACTTAGTCCTTTCGACGACTTTTATCTCTCTAAATAGAGTTTATCGAGTTGAAAACCACCACTAGATAGGGTTTTGCTAGATATTTATATAACACTACAATCCCCCCCAAGGTGCGTTTTGAAACCTTCAGGTTATTATCTCGATTATTTAGATTTAGCTCTCTATTAAGAATAATGAGTCTTCAAATAAATTTTCTCTTTCTTAAGGCGGATCAAACGCTACGCTGGTGCTGAATTCGGTTGAGACATAAAGCGCAAATCCCAAGGTTATCTGTGGAAATCCTGATGAATTTGAGAGCGGGAAATTACCCTAAATCCTCCCTAAGAATGGCGATTTTTTTTAAATTGTTCTTCCTTAATAATAAAGGGTGTCGAAGAGTACTATAAAACTTAAGTTTGTTGACACCCTAGCGAGAGAGTCTAAGAGTTTGCTCTGGAAATCATTTTGGATCTCGACTATGGGCGATCGCATCCGGGTAAGCTCCTTAACCCACACTCCTCACCTGACGAGAATCTCACTCAGTTACCTTGATGTAGTTGGTTTTCTGATTGGGGAGATCGAATTCAACGACTTAGAGCATCAGATCGAATTGCCGTGCGATCGCTGTGACTTCTGCCAGTTTGAAATTACCTATAAGTAAGATGGAAACTTACTTGATTGTCACCAAACAACCTATACTAACCTAGTAAAAAATCTAAAATAAATAATGCTATTACCCACACTTAATTGCTTATTTTATTACAATTACTCAGAAGCCGCTACAATTATTTGCTGCAAAATTCATTCCCCACCCCTTGACAATCGGGAAAAAGCACCTTACACTAATAGTACGAACACAAAGTAAATTCTAAATGATTACTACATCTACTATTAATTGCAAACCTCCGAGCCAGTGGCACGACGTTCTCGCCCCCCACAGCATCGGCTACCGGATCAAGCTGCTGGCCCAACTCAGCGGGCGCAGGTTTCAAGAACGGCTGGAACCCTTTGGCTTAACGCCTTTTCATTGGTTAGTGTTGTGCTGTCTGTGGCAAGAAGACGGCCTCCCCACTTCCAGCATTGGCGAGAAACTGCAACAGGTAGGGGGGACTTTAACAGGGGTGATCGATCGCATGGAAGAACGGAGGCTAGTCCGCCGGGAACGCGATCCCAACGATCGCCGTATTTGGCGGATTTGGCTGACTCAAGCTGGCCGGGAACTGCAAGACGTACTCCCACCGATCGCGATCGGTATCCGCGAACAAGCTATGACCGGAATTTCGAGTGCCGATCGCGAACTCTTCTCAGAACTCATAGATCGCGCGATCGCCAATCTTTCCTAAGCAGATTTCCTCCCTCGAATCACCCTAATGGATGAAGTGCAACCGCTGCCACCTCTTGTAGATTTAAATTAATCCTCAAATCATCCTCATGAAAGAAGTCTAGCCGCCCTCACTCTTTGTAAACTCTAACTAATCCTCTAATACTACGTACTCTAAACAAAAGCAGCCTTAATACCGTAAAACTACGCATTCTAAACAAACGACATCTTAGTAAATACAGGAGAGAACCACAATGCAACGCCCTAACGAAGAAATCAATGCCGCCGAACTCAACGGCAAAGGAAAAGGAGTCGCCCTTCTAGAAAAGCCAGATGTCGGCGTTGCAGATATCAGCGATAAAATGCCTGCGATCGAGACTGAGACAGCGATTGCACCCATTACCGAAACAGAGCAAAAACAGCCCCCAGCCGACCAGCCGAAGAAAGGCGGCCCGAACTTACTAATCTTAGGAATATTAGGAATAGGTGCGATCGCCGCTAGCACCTTTGGGTATAGATACTGGCAATACGCCTCCGCCCATATCGAGACGGAAAACGCCACAGTTTCCGGTCACATCCACCAAATCAGCACCCGTATTAACGGGACTGTCAGCGACGTACTCGTAGCCGACAACCAGCAAGTAAAACCGGGACAACTGTTAGTCAAACTTGACCCCCGCGACTACCAGGTTAAAGTCCAGTTAGCCCAAGCCGCTTTAGAAAGCGCCCGCCGTCAAGCTCAAGCGGCGGAATCGAGCGTGTCTCTAGCTTCTCAAACCAACCAAGGTAAGACAACGCAAGCTCAAGGGGATATCTCAACGGCCCAAGCAGCGATCGGCACTGCTCAAGCCGCTCTCAGAGAAGCCCAAGCCGGCGTACCCGCAGCCCAAGCTATTGTCGCCCAAGAAGAAGCCGGAGTCCCAGCAGCCCAGGCGAAGGTGACGCAAGCAGAATCAGGCATTCCCCAGGCCCAAGCGAGAGTTAGGGAAGCCCAAGCGGGAGTTTCTGGGGCGCAAGCGAGGTTAGCCCAAGCCGAGGCGACGGTGACAAAGGCTAAGGCAGATTTGCAACGCTACAATGAACTATTTAAGGAAGGCGCGATCGCAGGTCAACAACTAGACACAGCCCGCCAAGCCTACGATGTCGCCGTTGCCCAAAAAACCGCCGCCCAACAGGGAATCGAACAAGCTAAGGCCCAAGTCGCACAGGCTCAACAAGGCGTAGCGACAGCCCAAGCAGCATTAGCTGAAGCCAAGGAAGGTGTTAACCAAGCCCAGGCAAAAGTTGCCCAAGCCAGAGTTGGGATAGCCAGCGCCGAAGCGAAAGTCGCCCAAGCGCAAGAGGGGATTACTTCGGCTCAATCAAAATTAGAAGCTTCTAGAGGCGGATTGCAACAGGCTCAAGCTACTGGTCAGCAAACCCAGGTCAATCGATCGCAGTACAATGCAGCATTAGGTGCGATCGCGCAGTCAGAAGCTACCCTCAAAGATGCTCAACTGCAACTTTCCTATACCAATATCACCGCCCCCGCTACTGGAGTTATCGGACGAAAATCTGTAGAAGTTGGTCAGCGCGTGCAACCGGGAACTCCTTTAATGGCGATCGTTAGTAATGAGTATTGGGTGACAGCTAACTTTAAGGAAACGCAATTGACTAACATGAAACCCGGTCAAAAAGTAGAAATTAAATTAGATGCTTTCCCCAATCATAAGTTTGAGGGTCGGGTCGATAGTTTCTCACCAGCATCAGGTTCTCAGTTTGCCTTATTGCCTCCCGATAATGCTACTGGCAACTTTACAAAAATTGTGCAGCGGATTCCAGTAAAAGTTGTGTTTGATGGCGAAAGTGTCAAAGGATATGAATCGCGGATTGCACCGGGAATGTCTGCTGTTGTCAATGTTGAAATTAAATAGTTAGTTAACGGTTAACTGTTAACCGTTAACCGTTAACTGTTAACTGTTAATTGTAATTGCGTTGGCGTAGCCTGCGCGTAGCGCTTACGAAGCGAAGCAATCGCAATAGTTGAAGATCGATTCGGGATTGCTAAAGTAGGGCTTACGCAGGTCGTCGTAGAAACCGGGTTTTTGATAGAATGTGTGGTCACAACGAAGTATTTTTGTCAAAAAACCCGGTTTCTTTCATTGAGTGCATAAGTCCTGTAAAGGTTAGTTTTGCAACAGGACTTACGCATCCTCTACCATTTTCTGTAATTGCCAGTTAAAGGAAGCAATCTCAAACCCCAATCCTGTCGTTACAATGCGTAAGCCCTGTTGCAATTGTGCTTAAATTTGCTAAGAATGATAGATAATCTATATAGGTATTGAGTCGGATACCGTGCGATTGCTTCACTTCGTTCGCAATGACAAAAACCAATAACTAACCACTACCTTGCGATTGCTTCACAACGTCAAGCGCTACGCGCAGGCTACGCCAACGCAATAACAGAAGCCAACCACTAACAATTAACCACTAACCGCTAACAATTAACAATGATCGCACTTCCCCCAGCACTACGTTCTAGAAACTACCGCCTATTTTTCGCCGGACAGGGAATCTCTCTAATTGGCAATTGGATGACACAAATCGCTTCAATTTGGTTAGTTTATCATTTAAGCCAATCAGCTTTTTTACTAGGTGTAGTTGGATTTGCTGGTCAACTTCCCACTTTGATTGTAATTCCATTTGCCGGAGTTTTAATAGATAGGTGGAATCGCCACCGAGTTCTAGTTATTACTCAAATACTTGCTATGATCCAGTCATTAGCACTAGCATTTTTGGCACTAACAGGAGCGATTAATATTTGGCAGATAGTTATCCTCAGTTTTTGTCAAGGTGCAATTACCGCTTTTGATGCGCCAGCGCGTCAAGCTTTTGTACCCGAAATGGTAGAAAGGAAAGAACATTTAGCAAATGCGATCGCGATCAATTCTTCGATGTTCAATGCAGCAAGATTAGTCGGGCCTGCAATTGGAGGATTGCTAATAGCCAACGTTGGGCCAGGTTACTGTTTTCTAATTGATGGTCTCAGCTACATCGCCGTCATTGCAAGTTTGTTAGCGATGAAGGTTAAGCCTCGGAAACTAGCAGTAATTACTACTAATCCCTTAGAAAGATTGAAAGAAGGATTTGCTTATGTCTTTGGTTTTCATCCCATACGTTCGATTTTAATATTATTAGCATTAGTCTGCTTTGCTGGAATGCCATATACAATTCTAGCGCCAATTTTTGCTACCAACATTCTACATGGAGGCCCGGAAACTTTGGGCTTTTTAATGGCAGCTTCAGGAATCGGAGCCTTATCGGTTGCGATTTATTTGAGTACGCGAAAAAGTGTACTAGGATTAGGCAAATTAATTGCTATTTCGCCCGCCATTATGGGTTTAGGGCTCATAGGTTTTGCTGCCTCCCGCCAGTTGTGGCTTTCATTAATAATGATGTTGGTAATTGGCGTTGGTTTTATCCTCAATGTTACATCAAGCAATACCTTTTTACAAACAATAGTTGAAGATGACAAACGGGGGCGGGTAATGAGTATTTACGCGATGGCATTATTTGGCGCTACTCCTTTTGGCAATTTAATTGCTGGTGGATTAGCTAATTATATCGGTGCTCCTAATACATTAATGATTGGAGGTATGATTTGTATTTTTAGCTCATTTATTTTTGCTAAGCAGTTACCAACGTTAAGGCGCTTAGTTAGACCAATTTATAGGGAAATGGGTTTATTAAGTAAATCCACCTAATTAAACATAAGATAAGGATGGCTAAAAAGCCGACTTTATAAACATTCTTCCTTCTCTCATAGATAACTAAATTTTTCTTCCTTCTTCCTTCTACTTAGTTTCTCACAGCAACTCTAGATAGGTGTCAACAATGGCTAATACCAAGATGATTCAACAGCAGCCATCCGAAGATCGCGTTCCCTTAAAAACTTGGATTGGTTTAATGGGAACCATTTTAGGCGCTTTCATGGCAGTTTTAGATATTCAAATTACCAATGCTTCCCTCAGAGATATTCAAGCCTCCTTGGGCGCAACCTTAGAGGAAGGTTCTTGGATTTCAACATCTTATTTAGTAGCCGAAATTGTAGTAATTCCTCTCACGGGTTGGCTATCGCGGGTATTTTCGATCCGGTTGTATTTATTGGTCAATGCGGCCTTATTTACCTTCTTTTCGGTCTGCTGTGCTTGGGCGTGGGATTTGAATTCAATGATTGTATTCCGCGCCTTACAAGGGTTCACAGGTGGTGTTTTAATCCCGATGGCTTTCACATTTTTGCTGACTAATTTGCCACCATCAAAAGTACCAGTTGGGATGGCAATGTTTGCGATTACAGCCACCTTTGCACCGTCAATTGGGCCAACCATCGGAGGGTGGCTGACGGAGAATTATGGATGGGAATATGTCTTTTATTTAAACTTAATTCCGGGGATGCTTTTGCTAGCTGCTGTGTGGTATGCAGTTGACCCTCAACCACTGCAAACTCAACTGCTAAAAGGGGGAGATTGGTGGGGAATTATCTCAATGGCAATTGGGTTAGGTTCGCTCCAAGTTGTGTTAGAAGAAGGAAGTCGGAAAGACTGGTTTAGTTCTGATTTAATTGTGCGTTTAAGCATCATTTCTGTTATTTTCTTGAGCCTGTTTTTCTGGATTGAACTGACTCGGAAACGACCTTTTATTAATTTGCGCTTGCTGACGCGGAGGAATTTCGGCTTAGCAAGTATTGTGAATGTATCGCTAGGGGTGGGATTGTACGGTTCTGTGTACATTTTACCCCTGTATTTAGGTCAGATTCAGCAATACAATTCTATGCAAATTGGTGAGGTGATTATGTGGGCGGGAGTCCCCCAATTATTCATAGTTCCAATGGTGCCCAAATTAATGCAGCGTGTTGATATGCGGCTGATGATTGGGGTGGGAGTTAGTTTGTTTGCGGTGAGTTGTTTTATGAATGCTTATATGACTCACGACTATGGTATCAATGAGTTGCGTTGGTCGCAATTAGTACGGGCTATGGGACAGCCTTTAATTATGGTTCCTCTCTCGACGATTGCAACTGCTGGTATGGAGAAACAAGAGGCGGGTTCTGCTTCGGGATTGTTTAATATGATGCGAAATTTAGGGGGTTCGATGGGGATTGCTGCTTTGGCAACTTTGGTGACGCGGCGAGAACAATTTCACTCGAATCAATTGGGTGATTCTGTATCGTTATATAACCCGGAAACGCAAGCAAGACTTAATCAAATGACTCAGTATTTTGTGAGTAGAGGCTCGGATTTGAGTGTGGCGCAAGATCAGGCGATCGCAGCTATTTCTAATATCGTTCGCCGGGAAGCTTATGTGATGGCTTTTAATGATTGTTTTTACTTTGTGGGGATTGCTTTGCTATTAAGTGGAATTGCGGTAATCTTCTTTAAAAAGGTGAAGTCTGCTGGGGGCGGGGGAATGGTTCATTAAAGCGATAAAGAGGGTTATACCAATTCCCCAAAATTATGCAATAGTAAGTCTTGGGACATACCAAACCTATCATAGACTCTACCCACTCTTGGCAATAGTTAAAGGCAATTAAGCCAATTTTCGCCATATAAACCTATCCAAAAATTGCTATGTCTTCTTCTAGTTAGTATTAACTCCAGCTTCCTTTAAAACCCTAGAAACACATCTTTCGCTAACCTTAAGATAATTGGGAATATCTCGGCATTCCATGCCATGCTTGAAAGCGGCAATAATTTGTAGCTTTTGTTCAGAGTTTATTTTTCTGTAGTCAACAAACATCTTCTTGCAATAAAGAGCCCTTTATTTGTATTAAATCTAATCCTTTTTCAAAGATTTCGTCAATGGGCAGCATTTGCCCATCATCAGTCATAAACTTATGATCTTTTGTCGCTTTAATTATTGAACCATCTTCCAGAGAATACTCCCATACTTCTTGTTTACCTCGGTGATGTCTTTGTGCAATCATTTGCGTATAAACATAACCATTACTATCAACGCTATATACACTGCATTCTACCTCTTCCTCAATAATTTTGCCAATAGACATCGGGCCATATTCTACCGTCAATATCTCCGTGTCATAGCTCAAGCAATATTCAGCAAATTGAAGCATCTGCTCGAATAACTTTTCAGCAATTCTTTGGCTGACTCCATTCTTAGTCGCACCATCGATAAATGTTTCTCGCTGCTTCTGCATTTCGTCAGCTTTTTTCTTCCCCATTGCGCGGCGTAACAAGTCAGCTTGACCTAAAGAATAGCCAGCTAAATCTTGAGCAACACGCATGATTTGCTCCTGAAAGCAAAGCGTTCCATAAGTCTCTTTGAGAATCGGCTCTAACAGCGGGTGATCGTATTCAACTAACTCTCTTCCATGCTTCCGATCGATAAATTGGGGAATCAAACCTGCATCCAGCGGCCCGGGTCGATAAAGTGCCAAAATTGAAGAAATATCCTCTAAACAAGAGGGTTTCAGTTTCTTAACTACATCAAGCATCCCAGAAGATTCTAACTGAAAAATTCCTTCTAGATCGCCTTTTGCTAATAATTTATAGGTTTTAGAAACATCTTCGGGTAATTTTTTACAAGTAAGAAAAGCTTCTTGGGCTTTGCGTTCTATATCAGAAGGTAACGTTTCTGGGTCAATATCACGATCGCTTGTTTGCTTAATATACTCAACGGTTTTTTGAAGCATAGTTAAGTTTTTCAAGCCCAAAAAATCCATCTTTAAAAGACCGAGGGATTCCAAGTCTTCCATATAATACTGCGTAATTACAGCCCCCTCATTATTCCTTTGTAGCGGTACAATTTCATCCAATGGCTGCGCGGAAATCACGACTCCAGCCGCGTGAACGCCATAGGTTTTATTCGTTCCCTCAATCCGAATTGCCATGTCAAGCCACTGGCGAACTGCAATCGTTTTTTCTTCAGTTCCATCGTTATTTTTAGCTTGAAGTGTCTCCTCTTCATAAGCTTGTCTAAACTCCGGTGCTGGCGTTTGTTCTGAAATCATTACCGCTAATTTTTCCGGTTTTCCCCGCGATACAGGGATTAACTTTGCCATTTCATCGGCTCGTTTGTAAGGAACGCCTAATACTCTGGCAACATCTTTCAATACAGATTTGGATGTTAGGCGGTTAAAAGTGATAATTTGAGCTACACGCTCAGCACCATATTTTTCCGTGACATATTTAATCATGTCATCTCGTCTTTCTATGCAGAAATCTGTATCGATATCTGGCATAGATTTACGTTCTGGGTTAAGAAATCTCTCAAATAGTAACCCATGATGTACTGGATCAATATTGGTAATTTTCATAGCGTAGGCAACTAAAGAACCTGCGGCCGAACCCCTTCCTGGCCCAACAGGAATGTTATTTCTGCGAGCATAATCAATGTAGTCCCAAACTACTAAAAAGTAGGTAGAAAAACCCATGTCCTGAATCATTTTTAATTCATATTCCAGCCGTTCTTTATAAACTGGCTTGATTTCTTTGCGTTCTTTGGCGTTAAATCGTTCTAGTAGTCCTTGCCATGCAACATACTCTACATAAGTATCTGCTGTGTGATCTGCGGGGATTTCATAGGTGGGAATGCGAGGTTCGTCAAAAATTTCGTATTTTTTGATTTTACCAGCGACTTCTAAAGTGTTAGCAATTGCTTCTTTGATGACATCATCTGGTAAATGATCTCTAAATAGTTGCGCCATTTCTTCAGCAGATTTCAAATACTCAGTTCCGCTGTAGCGCATCCGCTTTTCATCCTCAACCAGTTTGCCAGTTTGAATGCACAGCAAAGCATCGTGAGCTTCGACATCACTGCAAGCTGTAAAGTGGGAATCATTGGTAGCAACTATTTTAATGCCCAGTTCTTTACCAATTTTTACCAGCTCAATATTCACAATCCTGTCTTCCCAGAAACCATGATCTTGAATTTCTAAATAGTAATCATCGCCAAATAAATCTTTATACCATTTTGCTACTTTCCGAGCTTCTTCTAGATTACCTAGATCGATCAGGCGGGGGACTTCACCTGCTCTGCAACCGCTGGTGACGATCAGACCTTCATGATATTGTTCCAATAGTTCTTTGTTAATGCAAGGACGGGCAAAAAGACCCCTTTCTGGCATTCCTTGTAAGTGAGAGATGGTAGTTAATTTAACTAAATTTTTATAACCTTGAGTATTTTTAGCTAAAACAACTTGATGGTATTTTTTTCTGCCTTTAACTTTGACAGAAATATCGCCATTGACTACATACATCTCATTGCCAATAATGGGTGTAATATTTTTATTACGGCAAACTTTAATAAGTTCGATCGCGCCGTACATAACTCCGTGATCTGTAAGCGCGATCGCGGGCATACCCAACTCTACCGCTCGGTCTATCAGGGGCGGTAGCTGAGATGCTCCATCAAGCAGGCTGTAGTCACTGTGAATGTGGAGGCCGACAAAAGACATGGCGATTTAGGATTTTAGACTTTAGAGTTTAAATTTTACAACATATAGTGCATAAGTGGCTCTAGGGTGAGATATATATTCAAATGAGCCGAATACCATCGGTCTAAAATTCTTCTATCTGACCACAATATTACAGAGTACAAAAACCATGAAATCTATATACAAAGCCATCACTTTTTTAGGAATCATTGCAGCTTTAAGCGGACTACCTTCTGCTGTTAAAGCTGAGTTATCGCCCACAATTACTGCTCAAAAGAGCATCGACCAATTTTTTGACCGAGGTGTAGATAAGTTACTAAAAGGCGATTACTCTGGAGCGATTGAAGACTTCACCGAAGCGATTCGCCTCAATCCTAACGAGCCTGGAATATATAGTAACCGAGGTTTAGCTCGTGCGAGCAAAGGCGATATTCAGGGAGCGATCGCTGATTACAACCAGGCAATTCGTATCAATCCTAACTATGCGATCGGCTACCTACATCGAGGCCTGGCTTACTCTGCATTAAAAAATTATCAGTATGCACTCTCCGATTACGACCAAGCCCTCCGGCTTAATCCTAATTTAGGCGAAGCTTACTACAATCGCGGTAATATTCACCGCTACCTTAAAGAAAAGGAAGCAGCACTCGCAGATTTTAAGAAAGCCGCAGAGATCTATCAGCAACAAGGCAAAACTCAGTATTATCAAGATGCAGTTGATAAAATTCAAGAGCTAGAGCAACCTAGTAAAGTATCTCGCTCTAATTGGCGCGAATTTTATTAGCATTAATAGGGTTTTGCTATTAGTGGGACTTAGAATAGCTTAACAGAAGCTGCGCTAGTCCCTAAAAATTCTTCAATTCCTCCCTATCCTACCCTCCGATTAATTAAAAGTTCAAAATTAAAAGTTCAAAATTAAATCTCACAATTTTTAATTTTGCATTTTTAATTTTTAATTGATTAAGTTGCTCCCCATCCCCCCATCCTCCCCTGTGACTCCTCACTCCTAATTACTCCTCAAGCTGTTTGGGTAAAATAACCGTAAACACGCTACCCTTTTCCACTTTACTGCTGACGGCGATTTCTCCTTTAAAAGGTTTTAAAAGTTCAAGGCAAGTATAAAGTCCTAGTCCAATGCCTGTAGGAACTCCTGCTTCCCTATCTTCGTAATTTGCTAACTTTGTTGTGTAGAAAGGATCGAATATTTTTGACATATTTTCAGATGCAATTCCACAACCGGTATCTTGAATATCTATGTAGATTCGGCGATCGTCTTGCCTAGTAATAATAGTTAGTTCTTTAAGTCTTTCTCCCCACATCGCATCAATTGCATTCTCAGCCAAGCTGTGAAATATCTGGGAAATATGACAATATATTAAAGGAATACTGGCTATTTGCTCGTCAAATATATATTTCTTTTTAATGGTCGAGTTAAAGTGGAAATCAGCTTCTAATAATTGAATCTCGCGCCGCAAAAGTTCGTTGATATTAATCGGCTTTAAATCTTGCTCTTGTTCTCTTCTGCTTTTGAGCATTAGGGTATTTACGATCTCATTTATTTGGTTAACGGCAGTGTTAATATACCCGCTATACTTCAAACATACTAGATCTTCAGTTTCTTGCGCTTTTGTTTCGATCAGATTAACAGTAGTTAAAATAACTTGAAGAGGATTTCTTAAATTGTGAAATAATCCTTGGGTTAACCGCCCAATGATAGCTGTTTTTTCTTGTTGAACCAGTTGTTTAGTCTTTTGTTCGACAAGTTTTTCTAAGTTGTTGTTGACCTCGCTCAGCTCTGCATTTTTTTCCTGAAGTTTCTTTTGTAGATTGCAGATAGTTAGATGGGTGTTAATTCTGCTTAATACCTCTTCATACTGAAATGGCTTAGTGATGTAATCAACAGCACCTACTTGAAAACCCTGGACTTTATTGACTGTCTCAGAAAGTGCAGTCATAAAAATTACTGGAATGTCTTGGGTAGTTGGATTGGTTTTCAACCGACGGCAAGTTTCAAACCCATCAATTCCTGGCATCATCACATCCAAGAGAATCAGAGTAGGACGAATGCGTTCAATTTGCTTAATTGCACTTTCGCCGTTGAGAGCTACTAAGACCTTAAAATCGGACTTCTTCAATAAATCGAAAAGTACATCCAGATTATTTTGATTGTCGTCTACGATGAGTATAATATTTTTTTTTGTTTTTTTATCAGTCATTTTAAATTTAATTGGTGATTGAGTTGAAAGAAAAAATGAACAGGCTTAATTAATATTGTGCCAGATAATCCTGAAGTAGTTTTTGAATTTTATAGAGCTGAAATCCTTTAGCTAATTGGCGCATCTGACTGGCAAATGGTACTAATTTATTATCTAAGTTTTCCAGCCTAGCAGCTTCCTCCAAAATTTCTTCGATATCGCCGATTTCCGCTGAGCTTAACAAAGCAGCGATTGAGTCTTTAGAAGGTGGAAGAAAGCAAGATGTTTCCGTTGATGTGGAGATAAAAGGCTCACTCTGTAAATAGTATGCAGTCTGAAAAGAATCCATCAGTTCATCCTTACTCGTTCTTTTTCCACCTCGATCTTTGTAAATCCATTCTAATCCTAGACGTAACTGTAATCTGTCTAAAAGCTGCTTTACTTCGATCGGTTTGATCAGAAAATTATCACTACTTCCCAATAAACGAGCGAGTTTATTATTATCGAAAGCACTGGCACTAATCGCGAGTAAAACTATATCTTTTAGTTCTGGTAAATGCCGCAACCGCCTGGTAGCTTCAAAGCCGTCCATTACTGGCATTACTAAATCCATTAAAATTACATCTGGCTTGAATTCTACAGCCTTATTCAGGCATTCTTTACCATTGGCAGCTTCAATAATCTCAAAGCCTAAAGGTTCAAGAAGATTTCGTAAGATGTCGCGATTTACCTGATTGTCATCCACTACTAGAACTTTGCGCTTATGGCCTACAAAACCTACAATCTGGGGTACTTCCTTTGCTTCCACTAGCGGGCAACTGTGCTCGACTAACGGTAACTCTAAATCCACCCAGAAAATGCTACCTTTACTCAAGGCACTTTTAACGCCGATTTCGCCCCCCATCATCTTGACTAATTTTTGGCTGATCGATAGTCCCAGTCCCGTACCTTCAGTAGAATAAGCGCGATCGCTTACTTGGTGGAACGGCAAAAATATTTCTTCTAATTTACTTGCTTCTATACCGATGCCGGTATCTTCTACTTGAAAGCGAATTTTGATAATTGGGAATTGGTAATTGTTAGTTGTTAGTTGTTCGTTGTTACTGATAATTCCCAGTCCCCATTCTCCACCTTCTAAACAGCCGACTTTAAAAGTTACACCGCCGCTGTTGGTAAACTTAACTGCATTGCCTAGTAAATTAATTAGAACCTGCCGTAATCTTTTCTCATCAGCGTAAATACTCCTGGGTAATTGCGAGAATTGTTCGCAAGTAAAGGCAATATTTTTTTGGCTAGCTCGCATTTGGAAAAGATCGCTAATACTTTTAATAAAGTTAGGGAAATGTAACTCTGTAGGGTATAGTTCCATTTTCTCCGCTTCAATTTTGGAGAGATCTAAAATGTCATCAATCAGAGTTAGTAAATGTCCGCCGCAGTCTTGAATAGTCTTGAGATTCTCCTGCTGCTGAGAAGTTAAATTGTCGTGCATTTTCAGAATTTGAGTATAGCCTAAAATGCCGTTCAAAGGCGTTCGCAACTCATGACTCATATTAGCAAGAAATTCGCTTTTCGCACGGTTGGCAGCTTCAGCGGCTTCTTTAGCTTGTTGCAGGGCTAATTCTGCTTGCTTGCGCTCGGAGATTTCGATTTGCGCTTGTTCAAAAAGTGTAGATTGTTGGATGGCAATCGCCAATTGCACGCACAACTGTCTGAGGGATTCGATTTCTGATGAGTGCCAAACACGAGGGCCTTTGCAGTGATGGACGATTAGCAGACCCCATAATATATTTTTGATTTTTGACCCGGAGCTTTTGCCATAAAATTCAGACTCCTGACTATTTTGCAAAATTGGTACTACCAAATTAGCTTTAACTTGAAATTTGCTGAGAAAATCAAGGTAACAGTGCTTTAAACCAGCAGTATAAATATCTTCAATTGCACAAATATGACCTTCCTGGTAAAGGGAAATATAATTTTCTACAAAGCAATTGTCTTGAATATCTTTCCCGCAAATCGGCATCCAGTCCTCTCCTACTGACTCGACAGCTATTGCCCCCATCCCATCAGGATTAAAGTGATAGATTGCTACGCGGTCAGTTGACAAAAAATAACGCACTTCTTCCACAGCAGTTTTCAGCACTTCTTCCAATTTAAGAGACTGGCGAATCCGCTCGATACTTGCTCCTACTAGCCTCTCCCGCAAAAATTGCTGCTGTAATGCTTCTTCTGCTTGTTTGCGTTGAATGTGGGAACCTAGCTGAGTTGCCACAGCATTTACTAGCTCAAGTAAACGCCGATCTTTTAGGCTTTTTGACCGCTTAAAGAAAACTAAAACAGCTAAAACTACTCCGTTAGCACAAATTGGTACGCCAAAACAAGCTTTTAACCCCATTGCTGCGGCGATGCGCGTCCGTCCTATGAAAATAGGATTCTTATAATCACAAATATTTTCTATCCATTCGGGCTGTCCAGAATACCAAATACGACCTGGTAGTCCGATTCCTGATGCAAATGTGAATCTTTTGCTAAAACGCCGAAACTCTTCAAGTGATAAGTCGCTGCCATACCAACCTTCACTACACACTAAAACTGTACCCTCTCTACCCGCAGGAATCCAAGCTTCGGCAAAATCCCATCCGATGCTGGTACAAAATAAACCGAGAATTACTGTTAAAGCATCTTGAAAATCTAGGGAGCGATTAATCGCTTGAGTTGTTGCTAGTAGTAAACGAATTTCATCTTCAGTTTGCTTTTGCTCGGTGATATCGCTCGCTGTACCTAGAATTTGTTTGACTTTGCCTTCGGGAGTTCTGACAAATATCGCATCTCGGCTTTTCAACCAGCGCCAAGAACCGTCTTGATGTTTCATCCTATAATCAAATTCCAATATATTGCCGTTGGAGCAGTTCTTAATTTTTTGGTGATATTCTTGGAGTTTGACAAAATCTTCTGGGTGCATTAGATTTGAAAACAGTTTACAACCCATATTTTGAATTTCTTGGGGAGTATAACCGAGAACTTGGCGGATTTGACCATTAATATAAATATTGCGTTGCTCGATTAGGTCGTGTATGTATAATATATTTGGGCTGGCTTCAGCGATTTGCTGAGTAAATCGCTCGCTTTCCCTTAGCGCTGCTTCTGCCTGTTTGCGATCGCTGATTTCTTTTTGAAGGATTTTGTTTTGCTCTTGCAAGACTTTCTCGACTCCTAAGCGAGTCTTGATTTCTGCTTGCAGAATTTGATTTTGTTCTTTGAGCTGCTTTTGCAGCCTTTGCATTGTTAATTGATGTTCTACGCGAGCTAAAACTTCTTCAGAGTGAAAAGGCTTGCTGATGTAATCCGCTCCGCCTGCGGCAAATGCTTTTACTTTTTCAAAGACTTCACCTTTGGCGCTCAAGAAAATTACTGGAATGTCCCAGGTTTTCTCGTCTGATTTGAGTTGTTTGCAGACTTCGTAACCGTCTACAGCAGGCATTACTATGTCTAGTAAAATCAAATCCGGTGGGTTTGAGTTACAAGCTCTAAGTGCCAGTTGCCCATTAATGGCGCGGCGGCATTCATACCCCCGCTTTCTCAATAATGCGGATAAAACCCGCAGGTTATCTGGTTGGTCGTCAACTATTAAAATGTATCCTAATGGGGCTTCCGATTGTTGGCTGTTCATGCTAGATATACTCTATCAAAATCGGGGTTTAGGGGAGATCTGCATCCATAACGTCAACTGCTGTCTTGGTGGTTGATTAAAACCCTGTGGACGACTGGTGTTACGAATTTTTCCATAACGCCTATCCCGATCGCAGTCTGCTAGTTCACCACCCGACAACTGCAATATAGTATAGTTGGCTCGCTATAACACCTAGATGCGGCAGCTTCCAAAAAAATCTTATCACAAATTAAAAAAGTTGGTGTTGATTCCACTGACCTGTTTGAGATCTCTTTTACGTTTAATTATGCCATTCTACTTACCACTCCGATCTCGGTGTTACAACACATCACTCAGAGGACGGTATTACTATTAGTGTTGGGTGAGTCCTGAATATGTTAAAGTTTTAACGATCGTAAAAAAATTAATAAATGATTCCAGAGTTGATTTAGCTATTATTTAACCAGCCAAAATTTTAAAATATCACCTTTTGAGATTGAGTCCAAAAGCCCAAATTAAACAATGAGCGACTATCAAACTGCGGCGGCTGCAAATATTTTAGTAGTTGACGACAACGTGGATATTTTGTACTTGTTCGACAGCTTTTTGAGCGCGCGAGGTTATATCGTCAGGTCAATATCTGACAGTCGCTGGGCTGTGGCAGCGGCGCGGGCCCAACGACCCGATCTAATCATACTGGATATGATTATGCCGCCGCCGGAAGGTCGAGAAATCTGCACTCAACTCAAAGCAGACGATCGCACTCGCGACATTCCCGTTATCTTTATCACCGCTAAAAGTGAAATGTTAGATCAGTTGGAAGCTTTTGCTGCTGGCGGTGCTGACTACATCACGAAACCCTTTCAGGCAGAAGAGGTGTTGGTGCGGGTGAAGAATCAACTGAAAATTTCGAGGCTGCAAAAGCAATTGACACAGCAAAATGCGCTACTTTCTCAGGAGATTCGCGATCGCCAACTCGCAGAAGCTGCTCTTTCTAAACAACTTCACCGCAGTAACCTACTCAGAGAAATAACTGAGCAAATTCGCTCCCACATCGATTCAGAGCAAATCTTCAAGACGGCCGCTGCCGTTGTGGGCAAGGCTTTTAATAGCGATCGAACGCAAATTCTCTTCTATACAGAGTTGCCAACTCCCAAATTGCTGACGGCTGCGGAATATTGGACTCCCAGCTACCCTGCGATCGAATTTGTGGAGATTCCCATTGCTGGCAATCCCCACGCCAGACAGGTATTGTCTCAAGAACGGGCGATCGCCACCAACGACGTTACCTGCGAACCCCTGTTGCAGACAGTTCAAGCGCTGTGCGAACATTTTAACCTCAAGTCGATGCTGAGCGTCCGCACCTCTTACAAAGGCAAACCGAACGGTATTATCGGATTGCATCAGTGCGATCGCTTTCGGGAATGGCAGCCAGAGGAGATTGAGCTCTTAGAAGCGATCGCGGCTCAACTGGGAATCGCGATCGCTCATGCAGAATTGCTAAAACAAGAAAAACAAGCCCGCATCGAACAAAACCGCCAAAACCTCCAGTTGCAACAAGAAATCCGCGATCGGCGATCGGCAGAAATCGCTCTCACGGAAAGCGAAAGCAAATATCGCGCCCTCGTCGAAGCCGCCGCCGATGCTATTTTTCTAGTAAATCCCGAAACTAACTTAATTTTCGACTGCAATCAGCGGGCAGTAGAAATGTTTGAAGCCCAAAGTAAAGAGGAATTACTTAATATTCAAGGGCATACACTTCACCGCCACAATTATCAGCCAGAAGCCCTTACTTCTGACTTAGAAGCCATCGATATCAACGGTTTTTGCACTCTCGAACTGGAATATGTAACCAAACAAGGCAAGATATTTTGGGGCAACTTAGCAGCTAAGCAAATTGATGTCATAGGTCAGAAAATCTATCTAGTTCGGGTTGCTGATATCAGCGAACGCAAACACAGAGAAGAAGCTCTAAAATTAATTGTTGAAGGAACAGCTTCTACCACTGGTACCGAATTTTTGCGCCACTGCGTCCGTTATCTTGCCGAAGTTTTACAAGTCCGTTACTCTTTAATCACCGAGATTATCAACCCTGCTAAAACCAAAGTGCAGACATTAGCATTTTGGAATGGCTTTGACTGGATTGAAAACATCGAGTACGATCTTGTCGGCACACCCTGCGAAAATGTGTTTCAAGGGCAAGGATGCTACTATCAACATAACGTGCAACAACTCTTTCCCAACGACCGATATTTAGTGGAGATAAATGTCGAAAGTTATTGGGGAATTCCGCTAATTAACTCCGAAGGAACTGCCCTCGGTCATTTAGCTGTTTTAGACATCAAGCCAATGGCTAAAGATGCAGGGATTGAGTCAATTTTGAAAATATTTGCCGCTCGTGCGGCTGCGGAACTAGAGCGAAAACAAGCAGAAGCACAAGCAGCAAAACTACTAGAACAGTTGCAACAAGCTCAATCCCTTGCTCGCCTTGGTAATTGGGAATTTGATGTTAGCACTCAAATAATTACTTGGTCAGATCAACTCAAGAAAATTTTTGGTCTGGCTCCCCAAGTTTCTACCCCCACTCTAGAAGAACATATACAACAAATTCATCCTGACGATCGAGAACGCTGGCTAGCTGTAGTAGAAAGGGCCCTTGCTTTGGGAGAACCCTACGAAATCGACTTTCGCATTATTAGGCCGGACAGAGAGAGCCGCTACCTTAACGCTAGAGGCGAAGTATTGCAAAGCGAGTCAGGTCAAGTCTTGCGGCTATTCGGTACAGTAATAGACATCACCGATCGCAAACTTTTAGAGCGAGAATTAGCATTGCGGGAAGCTAGGCTCAACGGCTTTTTTACTTGCGCTCCTGTGGGAATGGCGATTGTAAATAGTCAGTTGCAATTCCTGCAAGTCAACGAAGTCCTCGCAGAGATTAATGGAGTTTCTATACAAGATCACATCGGCAAAACTATCTCCGAAATTGTGCCATCACTTGCACCTATTTTAACACCGCTCTATGAGCAGGTATATGCTACCGGCAAAGCGATTATCAATCTAGAAGTATCGGGTGAAGTACCTAGTCAGCCAGGTGTTGTTCGCGACTGGGTAGTTTCTTACTTTCCAATTTTTGAGCAGGAATCTCGACTTTCTGGGTTGGGAGCAGTGGTAGTCGAAATTACAGAGAATAAGCGAGTTGAGTCAGAATTGCGATCGGCAAAAGAACGCTTGCAACATTTACTTGCTGCTAGTCCTGCGGTGATATATAGCATCAAACCTTCCCCAGATGGCAAACTTGCATTCTTAAGCGAAAATGTCACGGCGGTTGCGGGATGGAACGCGCGAGAATTTCTGGAGGATCGCAATTTTTGGGCAAGTCATCTTCACCCAGACGATGTTGAGGGTGTCTTTGCCAGATTTCCCGTGATTTTGTCGAAGGGAGAAGACTCTTATGAATATCGTTTCCTCCATAAAGACGGGACTTACCGCTGGGTTTACGATCGCATTCGCCTGGTGAAAGATGAAGCAGGTAATCCCATTGAATGCGTTGGTTATTGGGTAGATATTAGCGATCGCAAACAGGCAGAGTTAGCATTGCAGGAGAGTGCCCAGCGGGAGAAAGCGATCGCTAAAATCATTCAAAAAATACGGCAGACATTAGATTTTGACACTATATTTAACGCCGTAGCCCTTGAACTGCGGCAACTAATTAAATGCGATCGCACCGCCATCTTCCGCTTCAACCCTGACTGGAGCGGAAATTTTGTCGCCGAGTCTGTGGCTCCCGGCTGGATTTCTCTCCTTCGGGAACAAAACGGCGAACCCCATCTCAAAGATGGTTATTTCGATCGCGAAAATTGGCCGTTCAAAATCTTGCTTAGCAATTCTGAAAACATAGCCGATCCTTATTTGCAAGAAAACAATGGCGGAGCGAATTTTTACAAAGTTAATTTCCTAGTAATAGAAGATATTTATACCGCAGAATTTACACCTTGTCATGTCAACCTTTTAGAGCAATTTCAAGCCAGAGCATACATAATTGTCCCCATTTTTTGCGGTCAAAATCTTTGGGGGTTACTGGCAAGCTATCAAAATTCAGGCCCCCGAATTTGGAGCGAAGCAGAAATTAATACGGTGATTCAAATTGGAACTCAATTAGGAGTAGTCTTGCAGCAGGCAGAACTGCTAGCGCAGACCCAAAAGCAGTCAGTGGCATTGCAACAAGCTGCCATCGCCGCCGACACAGCCAACCACGCCAAAAGCGAATTTCTAGCAGCCATGAGTCACGAATTGAGAACTCCCTTGAATGCGATTTTGGGATTTACTCAAGTTATGAGTCGAGATCCTACACTAAACCAACAGCAACAAGAAAATTTAGGCATTATCAATCGTGCTGGCGAACACCTACTTAATTTGATCAATGACATTCTCGAAATGTCTAAAATTGAAGCAGGACAAGCAGAGCTTAATCTGAGCAACTTTGACTTAATTGGCTTGCTTTTCAGTTTAGAAGAAATGCTCAGGTTAAAAGCCCAATCTAAGGGTTTACACTTAATCTTTGACATTGCTCCCGACGTTCCCCAATACGTACAAGCAGATGAAGGTAAATTACGACAAATCTTGATCAACATCTTGGGAAATGCCGTAAAATTTACAGAGAAAGGTAGTGTCACCTTGCGAGTAAGGAATAAAGAAATGGCAACTAATGTCAGCGTTTCCGAGCGAATAGAGCTGACAGATCGGGTAGAAAGTATAAATTATCCTTCATCTTTCATCCCTATTTCTTCATCCTTCTGTCTTCAGTTTGAAGTTCAAGACACAGGCCCCGGCATTTCCCCGGAAGAAATTAATCAACTCTTTGAAGCTTTCACCCAAACAGAAACAGGTAGAAAATCTCAACAAGGAACTGGATTAGGTTTACCTATCAGCCAGAAATTTGTGCAACTAATGGGAGGAGATATCGCTGTGAGGAGTATTCTGGAGCAGGGAACAGCATTTACATTTGATATTCCAGTTTTAATGGCAGAAGCGACAGATATTCAAACTTCCCAACCCCAGCAAAAAGTCATTGGTTTAGCGCCAAACCAGCCTAATTATCGAATTTTAGTAGTTGAAGATCGTTATGAAAATCGCCTACTATTAGTTGCTTTGATCGGAGCCATTGGTTTCGAGGTGTGCGAAGCAGAAAATGGTCGAGAAGCTATTGAGTTATGGTCGAATTGGGAGCCGCATTTGATCTGGATGGATATGAGAATGCCCGTGATGGACGGCTACGAAGCTACCAAATACATTAAAGATAAAGAGCATTTAAGAGGTCAGAAAACAGTAATTATTGGGATTACAGCCAGCGCTTTTGAAGAGGAGCGTTCTCAGGTTTTGTCCGCAGGTTGTGATGATTTTGTTCGCAAGCCTTTCCGAGATGAAGCTATCTTAGAAATGATGGCAAAACACCTGGAAGTCCGTTATCTTTATCAAGATCGTCCCGAATCGAACGATGTGCTTTTGTCGGGACAAGTTATCTCAGAAATGGGGGAAATTTTGACAAGGGAAGCTATGGCACTAATGCCTAAAAATTGGACAGCAGAACTACAACAAGCAGCTACGGAACTCGATGAAAAGCAAATTTCTATATTGTTAAATCAAGTTAGAAAGGAATATCCACACATTATTAGCGCCCTAGAGCATTTAGTAAATAATTTTCGTTTTGATTTAATTGTAGACTTAATTGAGGATAATCAGTAGAAGGAAGAAGAAAAATAGATCGTAGCGC